>NZ_LZJE01000058.1:0-18528 GCF_001666865.1 Mycobacterium sp. E136 | reverse complement strand
GCGGCGCGTTCGACTACCGCGGCAACACGACCCCGGTCGCCGAGTGGAACATCAGCGTGGACCCCGAAGCCGCGGCCGAGGTGTTCGCCAACTGGACCGTCGCGTGGGGTGACGAGAAGCCCGCACACCTGCCGATCGTGTTGGGCCTGAACCTGACCGAACACATCGCGATGACACCCGCGCTGTTGAATCGGCTCGCGGAGAAGGCCGGCGCGACATCGGTGGCGATGAGCGTCTCCGACGACCGCGGCACCCGATCGGCGTCGGACAACCCGCTCATCGCGGCACTCGAGGACGCCATGCGGTTCTACTTCGAGTTCCACTTCGACCAGGGCGAGGGCTATCTCGCGCACCTGCACGACCCGCTGGCCGCGGCTTCGGGGTCCACGCTGATGTTCCACTCGGCGACCGGGGTCGTGTTGCCGCGGTAGTCGAACGCGCCGCCCATGATCACCAGTCGACGCAGCAGTGTGGGAAGCGCCGGTTCGGCGCGAAGCGCCAGCGCCAGGTTGGTCAGCGGTCCGGTGGCCACTGCGATCAGTTCGCCGGGGAACGTCCGAGCGGTGCGCACCCACGCCTCGGCGGCGTCGTATTCGGTGAGCCGTCGCCCGGATGCAGGCAACTGGGCATACCCCATCCCCTCTGGACCGTGGGTGTCCTCGGCGGTGCGCAGCGGTGAACTGACCGGCTGCTCGGATCCTTTCGACACCGGGATCTCCGACATTCGGCACAGATCCAACAGGCCGAGGTTGTTACGGCAAACCTGTTGCACCGGAACGTTTCCCGCTGTCGACGCAATCCCGACCACGTTCGCGTCCTCGCTGGCGAACAGGTAGGCCAGCGCCATGGCGTCATCGACACCGGTGTCGACGTCGACGAAGACGGGCTGAGTCACCTGGCCAACGATAGGGATCCGCAGCTACCAGTGCACACCCGGCACCAGCCGCACCGCGGACTTCACCGGTCGCGGTATTCGTGCGGGCCGCTTCGGGCTGCGCGGTGGACGTGGTGTCCGTGCGGTCCTCGGCGGCGCCGGCACCCCGCGAGCCGCAGGTGAATCCGGATATCCGAGGTAGAGCTGGTGCAGGATCCGCCGCGAGAGTTTCGGCGTGAAGTAGTTGCCGAAGTCGGCGAGCGTGCCCAGGGGTGTGTCGATTCTGGCCGGCTTGTCGATGAGCCCGCGCACCACCATGGCGGCGGCGTGTTCGGCGCTGATCGGGGGCACCGGATTGAGCCGGCGCGACGGCACGATCATCGGCGTGCGCACCAACGGCATGTGGATGGTGGTGAACGTGATGTGGTCGGAGAGCGTCTCGGTCGCGACCACGTCGGCGAACGCGTCGAGCGCGGCCTTGGTCGGAAGGTAGGAGCTGTACTTCGGGTTGCGCGCCTGCACGCCGGCGCTCGACACGTTGACCACGTGGCCGAACCGTCGTTCCCGCCAATGCGGTAACAGCGCAAGGACCATGCGCACAGCGCCGAAGTAGTTGACGGCCATCACGCGCTCGTAGTCGTGCAAGCGGTCGGTGGAGGCGGTCACCGAGCGGCGGATCGAGCGGCCGGCGTTGTTCACCAGATAGTCGACATGGTCGAAGCGGCCGAGGATGTCCTTGACGGTGCTCTCGACCGATGTCGAGTCGGTGACGTCGCAGGTGAACGCATGGGCTTGCCCGCCGCCGGCGCGGATCTCGCCGACCAGGTCGTCGAGCGCATCGGCGTTGCGCGCCAACGCGAACACGGTCGCGCCGCGTTCGGCGATCGCGATGGCCGAAGCCCGTCCGATTCCGCTCGAGGCGCCGGTCACGATCACGTGCTTGCCGACCAGCGGACCGGCTGGATCGTCGCGCCGCGCACGGTCGGGGTCGAGGTGTTCGGCCCAATAGCGCCACAGCACGGGCGCGTAGTCGCCAAAGCGGGGGGCGGTTATTCCCGTGCCCCGCAACGCTTCTGAGGTTCGCTCGGCGGTGAATGTAGGCATCAGGTCGACGACGTCGAGCACTTCGGCGGGCAGGCCGAGTTGCGTTGCGACCATGTTGCGCACGACCTTGACGCGGCCGGTGGCCTTCAGCAGGGGCGTCGCGGTGGAACGGGGAAGCGACGCGCGCAGCCGCGGGAGTCCGGCGGTTTTGGCCACGGCGCGGTAGATGCCTTGCAGCCCAATTGTTTTCGGTGCGGTGAGATGGAACGTTTCACCGTCGCGATCGGGCAGATGCATGAGAGCGACGAGGGAGTCGGCCACGTAGTCGACCGGGACGAGGTTGGTCCGGCCGGTGTCGGGAAGTGCCATCGGCGTGATCGACGGCAATGAGGCCAGCCTCGCGAGCATCGGGAAGAAGTAGTACGGCCCGTCGATCTTGTCCATCTCACCGGTACGCGAATCGCCGACGACGACGGCGGGCCGGTACACCCGGTATCGCAGCCCGGGCGTCGTGCGGACCAGCTGCTCGGCCTCGAACTTGGTCCGGTGATACGGCGTCGGCAGTTCCTGACCGACGTCGAAGTCGTCCTCGGTGAACTCGCCGCGGAAGGTGCCCGCGACGGCGATCGAGGACACGTGGTGCAGGGTCGCGTCGAGCCGGTTGGCGAGGTCGATGACCGCACGGGTGCCGTCGACGTTGGCTGCGCGCTGGTCGGCGTCGGAGGCGGTGATGTCGTAGACGGCGCCGCAGTGCACGACGTGGTCGACGCCACCGATGGCGTTCGGCGGCAGACCGAGATCCGGTTCGCAGAGGTCGCCGACCAGCGGTTTCACCCGCTCGCCCCAGGTGGCGGCGAGGCGTTCGAACCGGGACAGCGAGGTTCGGCGCACGAGCACGAGCACCTCGGCGTCACTGCTGTGGGCCAACAACCGCGTCACCACTCGTCTGCCGATAAACCCGGTACCGCCGGTAACGACATAGCGCATGCGAGTCATCGTGGACCGCCGCGGCCGAGACGTCAATGCGGATATCGTTCGGACATGCCTCTCGACCCCAACGCCATCGGCGCCAAGACCGACCCGCAACTATTCGAATGGACCGACCGCGACACGTTGCTGTACGCGCTGGGTGTCGGCGCGGGTACCGCGGATCTCGCGTTCACCACCGAGAACAGCCATGGCATCGAGCAACAGGTGCTGCCGACGTACGCGGTGATCGCGTGCCTGCCGTTCGCGGCGGCGGGCCTGATCGGTTCGTTCAACTTCGCGATGCTGCTGCACGGTTCCCAGGGGATCCGGCTGTATGAACCGCTGAAGCCGGCCGGAAAGCTGAGCGTGGTCGCGGAGGTCGCCGACATCCAGGACAAGGGTGCGGGCAAGAACGCGATCGTCATGCTCAAGGCGACGGGCACGGACCCCGACACGTCGAAGGTGGTGGCGGAGACCTTCACGACGGCGGTCATCCGCGGTGAGGGTGGATTCGGCGGGCAACCGGGGCAGCGGCCACCGGCTCCGGAGATTCCCGACCGCGAACCGGACGCCCGAATTGCGTTGCCCACGCGCGAAGATCAGGCGTTGATCTATCGACTTTCGGGGGATCGCAACCCGTTGCACAGCGATCCGTGGTTCGCACGGGAACTGGCGGGCTTCCCGAAGCCGATCCTGCACGGGCTGTGCAGCTACGGAGTGGCGGGTCGGGCGTTGGTCGCCGAACTGGGTGGGGGTGACGCGACGAAGGTCAGCGCGATCGACGCCAGGTTCACGTCGCCGGTGTTCCCGGGAGAGACGTTGACGACGTCGATCTGGCGGACCGAGGCCGGTCGCGCGGTGTTCCGCACGGAGGCGGCCGAACCCGACGGTTCGAATGCCCGCCTCGTACTGGAGGACGGTGTGGCCGAATACCGCGACTGACGCTCATTTGGTCGATCCGAAGGCGTGTGCCGCCGGGGATTGACAGGATGGTCGACCATGAGGCTCGTCGTTGGATACCTGGCCACTCCCGGCGGTGCGGATGCGCTGGCGCTCGGTGTGCGGTTCGCGCGCACGCTGGGCGCCGAACTCGACCTGTGCATGGTGTTGCCGCCCGACCGGGTGGTGCCGTCGATCAAACCGGTGGGGGATTTCGAGAAGCACCTCGTCGAGCAGGCCGAGCAGTGGCTGGAAGAGGCGCGCGCGTCGGTGCCCGACGACATCGTGGTGCGCAGCCATGTACGCGTCGACGACTCGGCGGCCGATGGGCTGATTCAGGAAGCCGCGCGGGTCGAGGCCGACATGATCATCGTCGGCGGATCGGGGGGACTGGCGGCCAGCTTCTCGTTGGGGTCGGTCGTCAACGGCCTGTTGCACTCGGCGCCGTTGCCGGTGGCGGTGGCGCCGCGGGGTACGCGGAATTCACCCGTCGACCGTGTGCGTGAGGCAACGTGTGCGATAGGCGAGCGTGAAGGCGCGGATGTCCTGCTGGACATGGCTGTTCGCTACAGCCGGGCGGCGGGCACTCCGCTGCGGTTGGTGTCGCTGGTCGCGCTGGACCCGACGTTCGGGGCGCTGCGTGGGGACGGTGAGGCGGTGCGGGAGCGGGCACTCGCGCATGCGCATCATGTTCTCGATGTGGCGAAATCAGAGTTGCCGCAAGATTTCCCGGTGACGTCGACGATCGTGGAGGGTACTACGATCGAGGAGGCGGTGGGCAAGCTGGACTGGCGCGACGGGGACCTGATCATGGTCGGGTCGAGCCGGCTGAGCGCGCCACGGCGGCTGTTTCTCGGCTCGAAGGCGGCCAAGATGCTGCGAGTGCTCGACGTGCCGATGGTGGTGGTGCCGCGCGAACAATTCGGGCGCGAAGATCTGCCTTAGCGGAGATTGACTCCTGGCCATGTTCTCCGAGACGCGGTATGCGACGAACGGAGACCTGCGAATCGCTTACCGCACGGCAGGCGATGGAGACCGCGAGATCGTCTTTGTTCCCAACTGGTTCACGAATTGCGAAGTTTTCCCTGAACTGCCGTCGGTACGAGATTGGATGGAGGCGATGTCCTCGCTCGGTCGACTGATTATTTTCGATCAGCCCGGAAGCGGAGCATCTGATCCCATTGAGCCAGGATCACTGCCGACATTGGAGCAGTGGGCGGACAGCATCACGGCGGTCCTAGATGCATTGGGGATCGGTCAAGCGGCGTTGGTGGCGTACGCCGGCGCACTCCCGACCGCGGCCATGTTCGCGGCAACGCATCCGGCACGCACAACTGCGCTTGTGCTGGTTGAGAGCACCCCTGACGAGGCAGACCGCACTGATCTGATGGACGACATCGCAGAAGCGGCCGTAGCGATGTGGGGCACCGGCGAGATAGAACGCAGGCTCAATCCGGACATGCCGTGGAATGAAGAAATTCGGGCGGCGTGGGCGCGGCACGAGCGCCTTGCGGCGAGCCCTCGGATGGCCGAACTCATGTTGCCGCTTGTTGCGGAGGTGAGTGCACGCGCGATTCTTCCGACTGTCCGTGTACCGACGCTAGTCGTCCATTACAGCGACGATCCGCTGCTCCCGTCGGAGAAGGGTCGGGAAGTGGCCGATTCTATCGTCGGGGCGAAGTTCGTAGAGATCCCGGGACGAAACTTCTATCACGTCGTCGAACCTTGGCGGGACTCGTTCAATGCGATCGCCGAATTTGTCACTGGTGCACAGCCTGAGGTCGCTGACGATCGGGTGCTGGCGACGGTGTTGTTCACCGACATCGTCGACTCGACGCGTCGCGCGGCTGAGATGGGCGACCGCGGGTGGCATGCCCTCCTGGATGCGCACGACGCTGTCGTGCGGGCGCAACTTGCTCGGTTTCGCGGTCGTGAGGTGAACACGACGGGTGACGGCTTCGTCGCGATGTTCGACGGTCCTCAGCGAGCCATCCGCTGCGCCATGGCTATTCGCGACGCAGTGCAGGTGCTTGGCATCGAAGTACGCGCGGGTTTGCATACGGGCGAATGCGAGGTTCGCGGTGACGATATCGGCGGTATCGCCGTGCACATCGGCGCCCGCGTGGCCGGCCTGGCAGGACCAGACGACGTGCTGGTGTCGAGCACCTTGCGCGATCTGGTGATCGGCTCGGGACTGGAGTTCGAGGAACGCGGGACCCACCAACTAAAGGGTGTACCCGGTGAATGGCGCCTGCTTGCGGTCGCCAACTAGGACGGCGGCGGTCGACGGGCTCAGCGGTGCGCGAGGAAGTCGGACAGGTACTTACCGACGACCTCGTTCGGGATCAGGTGATTGGCGTCGACGAGTTCGATCCGCGCATCGGGGAGTCGCTGCCGCAGGCGGGCCGCAGCTTTGGGTCCGTTCTGTGCGGTCTCGTTCTTGCCGATGATCGCCAGCACCGGGATCCGCGCGGATGCGATTGGACGCAGATCACAGTCGCTGCGCATCGGCCACGGCCTCGGCTCAGCATTACCCAGCGACATCTTGAACGTCATGGCGCCACTGACGAACTGCTGCATGATCGTGCGCGTCGGCTCTTCGCCAAGCAGTCGGCGCTGTTCGGGGTTGACCATGTGGTCGATCAGTGACCACACGCGTCGTTCCTTGGGGCGCACAGCAATGGTGGTGAGGCCGCGAAACAAAAACCGCGGGCTCATACCTCCCGCGATCCCGACCGGGCACACGAGTGCCAACCGCTCGACCCTCTCGGGAAAGGCGGGTCACCGGCCTCAAGCACATGCGTGCGCCCGTATGAGGTCTCCACGTCTGATTCCGTGACAGAGACGGCACTGCAGGCCAGGACCGCGTCGTAGAGCTGAAGGTAGGCGGCGCGTGCGTCATCCGATCGAAATGCAGAGAGTGCGGGCATCCGGATCTCCTCATCGTCCTTCCGAATTGATACACCGCGTTGTCGGTGCGGTGCAGCGTCTTCGACGAATCGGGAAGCGATTCGCTGGTTCCGGACCAGCCATCTTGGTGACCGCGAGATTGCCGAGTCAGAACGGCGGCGGGTCTTCTTCGACCGACACCTGCGGCGTGAGCGGAAAAGTGGTCTTTCCGCATTCCCTTCCGGCGAGATCATCCAGCAGGCGCTGATTGCGCTGACGCTCCGCTTCGATGGCCGCCGCGCGGTTCTGTTCGCGGGTTCGCTTGCGCCGCGGCATCTTCAAGCATCGAACCGCGTCGTCGAGCAGATCGACGCTCGGATCGATGACGGCGGGCGCGGTTTCCCGGCACAGCGACGGGAAAAGCAGCCTGCTGCCCGGATGGGTCGTGTACTTCTGCCCGGCGGGTGAGAGCCAGTCGACGCTTCCGTCGGGGTGTTGCCGATCGCGCCATCCGAGGAACGTCTTGTAGAGATGATGAGTTCTACACAGGCACTTGAGGTTCGACGCCTGCGTCGCTCCCCGCGGATACGGGACCGTGTGGTCGATGTCGCATTGAGTGGCGGGCCTGTCGCAGTTCGGGAAGCGGCACGTCAGATCGCGGCAGCGGACGAACCACGCCAGCGCCGACGAGGGAACCCGCCCCTTCTCCGGCGGCGCATCCCCGGGATGCCTGACGGGTCGGCGCTTGGCGACCGCCAGCTTGGCGGCCACGATCGGTGCCGGCACTACTCCGCGACCTATCACAAACCCCGGCCCCGTCTCGGCCGCCCCACCGAGCGTGGGATCGTCGGCCTCGATCGGTTCGACGGGCTTGTCGCCGTCCAATTCGGCCGGGGTCGCGTCATCGAGCGTGTCCTCGCTCGCCACGACGTGCACTACGACGCCGCCGACGGAGATGCCCGCGGCCGGGCATTCTTTCGATCCGCACTCACACGGCAGCGTCTGGGCGCCATCGAACGCGGCGGCAACGGCATCGGCGCGGCGCTGTTCCTTTGTGCGAGGATCATTTTCGCACACCGTCGCGGCCATGGCGTCGAGCCGTTGGTCGATGAACTCGCCGTGATGGGCGAACACCGTCGCTTCGACATACGCGACACCCGAGCCGTCCCCGCTGTCTTTGACCTCGATGTAGCGGCTGCGCGAACTGTTCTCGGCACGGCGCACCGCAGCGGGGTCGAAGCGGTCGACCCAGTAGTCGATCGCGTTGTGCATCTTCAGCGCTGACAGTGCCGTCCATCCCTCGACATGCGCGGCGATCGCGGCGTCGACCTTGGCAAGCGCGTCACAGTCTTGGATCAGGTACGTCCGAAACACGATGGCGGCGACGATGCGGTAGGTGATGGTGCCGGTCAGAAACACCGCGTTCGTTCGAGGCAGCCGGTCGCGCAGGGCGATCGCGATCTCCAGTTGGGACGCCGCGACTCCGATCGACACCTGCTGGGCAGGGGCGATCTCAGCGGCGACGGCGGCGTAGTTGTCGATGATCCACTGCTCGCGATCGGCCGAACCGTCGACGGCATACATTCGATCCAGCACGGCGACGGCCGCCGAGAGCCTGCGCGCGCACGCGGCGTTCTCGATGCGCGCCCATGCACCGGCTGCTTCGGCACCTCTGGCGCCGTCGGCCGCCTCCACCAACTGATCGAACATATGAACGAATCTAGTCGGCTCCACTGACATCGGAAAGGTTGTTTTGCCAGCCTTTGGATGAACCTGATGTTTGGGATAACCAGCGCTTTTGCCGAAATTTCGACCGATCGGGCGGTTCGAACACAAGTTCGATACACTGCACACATGGGCTGGCATCTCGGCCCGCCGAGCTGGGCGGAAATGGAGCGGGTGCTCAACGGCAAACCGCGCCGTGCGGGCTGGCCGATCGACGAGCAGCTCGGCGACGGTGGCGACAGCCCCGCCTGGTCCAGCAAGCGGGGGGAGTACCAACCGCTCGACGTGGAGCGGCCCACATCGACGGTGCCCTACGCCGAACTGCACGCCCATTCGGCGTATAGCTTCCTCGACGGCGCCAGCACCCCGGAAGAACTGGTCGAAGAAGCGGTTCGGCTCGACCTGCGGGCGATCGCGCTCACCGACCACGACGGTCTCTACGGTGTGGTGCGCTTCGCCGAGGCCGCCAAGGAACTCGACATGTCGACGGTGTTCGGCGCCGAACTGTCCCTTGGCGGCGGCGACCGGACCGAAGACCCCGACCCGCCCGGCCCGCACCTGCTGGTGCTGGCACGCGGGCCCGAGGGCTACCGGCGGCTGTCTCGCGAACTCGCGAAGGCGCACCTGGCCGGCGGCGAGAAGGGCAAACTGCAATACGACTACGACGCATTGACCGAAGCGGCCGGCGGACACTGGCACATCCTCACCGGCTGCCGCAAAGGGCATGTCCGGCAAGCGCTTTCTGAAGGCGGGCCGGAAGCGGCAAGCCAAGCACTCGCCGATCTCGTCGACCGCTTCGGCCGCAACCGGGTCAGCGTCGAGCTCACCCACCACGGGCATCCCTGCGACGACGAACGCAACGCCATCCTGGCCGAGCTGGCACCCCGGTTCGGCCTGAGCGTGGTCGCGACCACCGCCGCCCATTTCGCCGAACCCTCGCGGGGGCGACTGGCCATGGCGATGGGTGCGATCCGCGCCCGCCACTCGATGGACGAAGCCGCCGGATACCTTGCGCCGCTGGGCGGTTCGCATCTGCGCTCCGGTGCGGAGATGGCGCGGCTGTTCGCCGACCGGCCCGAGGTGGTGACCGCCGCGGCCGAACTCGGCGAGCAGTGCGCGTTCGGGCTCGCCCTGATCGCACCGCAGCTACCGCCGTTCGACGTCCCCGAGGGCCACACCGAGGACAGTTGGCTGCGCCACCTGGTCATGACGGGGGCCCGCAACAGGTACGGCCCACCTCAGCGGGCGCCCCGGGCCTACGCACAGATCGAACACGAGCTGAAAGTCATTGAACAACTGACGTTTCCCGGCTACTTCCTGGTGGTCCACGACATCACCCGATTCTGCAAGGAGAACGGCATCCTGGCCCAGGGCAGGGGATCGGCGGCCAACTCGGCGGTCTGTTATGCGCTCGGGGTCACCAACGTTGACCCGGTCGCCAACGAACTGCTCTTCGAACGGTTCCTGTCGCCGGCGCGCGACGGCCCACCGGACATCGACATCGACATCGAATCGGACCTGCGGGAGAAGGCCATCCAGTACGTCTACGACCGCTACGGCCGCGACTACGCCGCCCAGGTGGCCAACGTCATCACCTACCGCGGCCGCAGCGCGGTGCGCGATATGGCCCGCGCACTGGGCTTCTCGCAAGGTCAGCAGGACGCCTGGAGCAAGCAGCTCGGTCAGTGGGGCAACCTCGCCGAGGCGCCGCACACCGAAGACATTCCCGAGCAGGTCATCGACCTGGCCAAGCAGATATCCAACCTGCCCCGGCACATGGGCATCCACTCCGGCGGCATGGTCATCTGCGACCGGCCCATCGCCGACGTATGTCCGGTCGAATGGGCCCGCATGGAGAACCGCAGCGTCCTGCAGTGGGACAAGGATGATTGCGCGGCAATCGGTTTGGTGAAGTTCGACATGCTCGGCCTCGGCATGCTCTCGGCGCTGCACTACTGCATCGACCTGGTGCGCGAGCACAAGGGCATCGACGTCGACCTGGCGAAACTGGACCTGTCCGAGCCCGCCGTGTACGAGATGCTGCAGAAGGCCGACTCCGTCGGCGTGTTCCAGGTGGAGTCACGCGCCCAGATGGCCACGCTGCCACGGCTCAAGCCCCGCGTGTTCTATGACCTGGTCGTCGAGGTCGCGCTGATCCGGCCCGGCCCGATCCAGGGCGGGTCGGTGCACCCGTACATCAAGCGCCGCAACGGTGAAGAGGCCGTCACCTACGACCACCCGTCGATGGAACCGGCCCTGCACAAGACGTTGGGGGTGCCGCTGTTCCAGGAACAGCTCATGCAACTCGCCGTGGACTGCGCGGGTTTCTCCGCCGCCGAGGCCGACCAACTGCGCCGCGCGATGGGGTCGAAGCGGTCGACCGAACGGATGCGCCGGCTGCGGGGCAGGTTCTACGACGGTATGCGTCAGCGCCACGGCATCACCGGCGAAACCGCCGACCGCATCTACGAGAAACTGGAGGCCTTCGCGAATTTCGGCTTCCCCGAGAGCCATTCGTTGAGCTTCGCATCGCTGGTGTTCTACTCGTCGTGGTTCAAGCTGCATCACCCCGCCGCGTTCTGCGCCGCGCTGCTGCGGGCACAGCCGATGGGCTTCTACTCGCCGCAGACCCTGGTGGCCGACGCCCGCCGCCACGGTGTGATCGTGCGCGGCCCCGACGTCAACGCCAGCCTGGCGCACGCGACCTTGGAAGACACCGGGAACGCGGTCAGGTTGGGGCTCGGCGCCGTTCGGCACATCGGCGACGAACTGGCCGAGCAGCTCGTCGAGGAACGAAACGCCAACGGCGCGTTCGCTTCCCTGCTGGACCTGACGCAGCGGGTGCAACTGTCCGTGCCGCAGACCGAGGCGCTGGCCACCGCGGGGGCGCTGGGCTGCTTCGGCATCACCCGGCGCGAAGGGTTGTGGGCTGCGGGCGCGGCCGCCACTCAGCGACCCGATCGGCTGCCGGGAGTGGGCGCGTCGTCGCACGTTCCCTCGCTGCCCGGTATGACCGAGCTCGAGCTCGCCGCCGCCGACGTCTGGGCCACCGGGGTATCGCCCGACAGCTACCCGACCCAGTTCCTCCGCGAGGACCTCGACGCCCTCGGCGTCATCCCCGCAAGCCGGTTGCTCGACGTGCCCGACGGCTCCCGGGTCTTGGTGGCCGGGGCCGTGACGCACCGGCAGCGGCCGGCTACCGCCCAGGGCGCCACCTTCCTCAACCTCGAGGACGAGACCGGGATGGTCAACGTCATCTGCTCGCGCGGGGTGTGGGCGCGGCACCGCAAGCTGGCGCAGACGGCTCCGGCGCTGTTGGTCCGCGGTCAGGTGCAGAACGCCACCGGGGCCGTCACCGTGGTCGCCGAGCGGATGGGCAAGCTCACCCTGGCAGTCGGCTCCAAGTCTCGCGACTTCCGCTAACCCGCTACGGTTGAGCCGTGCGCCGACCCGTCTACGTCCTCGTCGGTGCGGGCACCGCGCTGATCGCCTGCTGCTATGGATTCGGGCGGTTCTCCTACGGACTGTTCGGGCCGGTGTTCGGGGAAACCTTCGGCCTCAGTTCCACCATCGCCGGCGTGATCGGGGCGGGCAGCTACATCGGCTACTGCGCCGCGATCACCGCCAGCCTGCTGCTCACCGACCGCGTCGGGCCGCGCCGGGTTGCGGTAGCCGCCGGAGTCGTTGCCACGCTGGGCATTTCGATCATCGCGCTGGCACCGTCGGCCTGGGCTCTCGCGGTCGGGGTGCTGATCGCCGGATGCAGCACCGGGATCGTCTCGCCGCCACTGGCGGCGGCGGTCGCCCAGAATGTGCCGCCTGCCACGGCGGACCGTGCGCAGACCGTGGTCAACGGCGGCACGGGCATCGGTGTGGTGCTGTCAGCGCCGATCGCGCTGCTGCTGTTGAGTCACTGGCGCGCGGCGTGGGTGGTGTACGCGGCGGTGTCGGCGGCCGTGACGGTCTGGGTGTTACTTGCCGTGCCCGCCAACTCACGGCGCGCCGCGAAGCGGGTCGATCCGTTCTGGCGCCCAGGCACTTTCGGCTTGCTGCTGGCCTCGCTGCTGACGGGCGTCGGCAGCGTCGCGGTGTGGACGTTCGGCCGCGGCCTGATCACCACGGTCGGCGGGGCAGACGCGACGCGCTCGTCGTTGTTGTGGATCGTCATCGGCGCGGCAGGCATTGCCGGTGCGTTCGCCGGTGACGCGGTGCAGCGGATCGGCCTGCGGCGGGCGTGGGTGGCCGCGACCGTGACGATGGCCGTGGCGACGGCTTCGTTGGCCGCCGCGCCGGCCAACCTCGTGGTGATGATCGTCGCCGCGACCCTCTTCGGTGGCGCCTACATCGCGTTGACGGGCCTGGCATTGCTGTGGAGTGCGCGGTTGTACCCCGACAGCACCTCGTCGGGGGTCGGCCTGTCGTTTTTTACCATCGCCGCCGGTCAAGCTCTCGGCGCTCCCATCGCCGGCGCGCTCATCGACATGGTCGGTGGCAGAACCGCATTCGTGTCGATCGCCGCGGTCGGCCTGTGTGCGCTCGCCGTACGCCCGGTAGAGACAACGCCCGCTGCGCGAAACACTGCGCCATGGGGCGAATGTAGTCTCGAAAAATGACGTTGAACCTCTCCGCCGACGAAGTGCTGACCACCACCCGATCGGTGCGCAAGCGGCTCGATTTCGAGAAGCCGGTACCGCGTGAGTTGCTGCTGGAGTGTCTCGAGCTCGCCATCCAGGCCCCGACCGGATCGAACAGCCAGGCGTGGCAGTGGGTGTTCGTCGACGACCCCGAGAAGAAGACGGCGCTCGCCGAGATCTACCGCAACAGCTGGAAGATGTACCGCACGATGCCCGAGCCCGAATACGCCGAGGGCGACAGCCGCGGAGAGCGGCGCCAGGCCGTGGTGTCGTCGGCCGAATACCTCGCCGAGAACATGGAAAAGGCGCCGTGGCTGCTGATCCCGTGCCTCGAAGGGCGATGCGACGGCGTGCCCGGCGCCGTCAGCGCCAGCTTCTGGGGTTCACTTCTGCCCGCGGCGTGGAGTTACATGCTGGCGTTGCGCTCGCGCGGACTCGGCTCGGCGTGGACCACGCTGCATCTGCTCGGCGAGGGCGAGAAGCAGGCCGCCGACGTGCTCGGCATCCCGCACGACCAGTACAGCCAGGGTGGGCTGTTCCCGATCGCCTACACCAAGGGCACCGACTTCCGCCCGGCCAAGCGGCTGCCCGTCGAGCAGATCGCGCACTTCAACACGTGGTGATCAGGTCGCGCCGCTGAACCCGTGCTGACGCCACGCCTCGTACACGGCGACGGCGGCCGCGTTCGACAGGTTCAGTGAGCGTCGGCCGGCCAGCATCGGTATCCGCAATTGCGCGGTGATGTGCGGATCGGCCAGCGTCGCGTCGTCCAGCCCGGTGGGCTCCGGCCCGAACATGAGCACGTCACCCGGTCGGTACTCGATGTCGGTGAATGGCGTTGTCGCGTGCGCGGTGAACGCGAAGACCCGCTCGGGCGCCAACGCGGACCACGCCGCGGCCAGGTCGCTGTGAACGGTTACCGACGCCAGGTCGTGGTAGTCGAGACCGGCCCGCCGCAGCTTCGGCTCGGACAGATCGAATCCCATCGGTTCGACCAGATGCAGTTCGCAGCCGGTCGCCGCCACCATCCGGATCGCGTTGCCGGTGTTGGGCGCGATGCGCGGTGAATAGAAGAGAACACGGAACATCGACGGGATCACATCCGTTCGAGCACATCGGCCAGCTCACGGGGCCGAGAGAGCTGGGCCATGTGCCCGGCGGATATTCGAACGACGTGGTCGGCGTTCGTCGACCACGCTTCTTGCGCAGCCACCGAGTTCGCTGATTCTCCAGTGGCAATTACGTAAGTCGCCGGATGCGTCCGTTCTCCCGCCATGCTCGGAGAAGAGTACGACGCTGCCGATTGCAGGACGAAGCGTGACAGAATCATCTGACTCTGATCGCGGTCGAGATCGGAGCAGAACGACTGCCTGGCCAGTTCAAAATCATCGGTCATCTCCATCGTGCCGTCCTCTCGCCGAACAAACACGTTGGGTAGGACATCGCCCAGTTGATTCAGGACTGACTGTCCGCGCTTCGGCCAGAGCGCGGTGAGGTACACGCTGTGCCGCACCTTTGGGTGGTCGGCGAACTCGGTGATCACCATCCCACCGTACGAATGGCCAACCAGCACAACAGGCTCAGCTGTAGTCATCAGCACCTGCCGTACATGATTGACATCCGCGCTGAGGTCACCAAGCACTGCCGGATCGCTACCACCGCTCGGCAGTTGTTTGACGACGTGTACCCGGTGGCCACCGGCCCGCAGCTGCTCGGCCAAGGCGTCCCAGACCCAGCCGCCGTTGAACGCGCCGTGGACCAACAGGTAGTCGCTCATGCCGGAATTCTGGGGTCATCATGGCGACGAGTTCTGACATTTCGTGAAGTCCAGCCCCGGTCGGGAACTCGCAACTCCGAGGGCGGGAAGAGCGCCTCGGGGTAAAGGGGATAATGCTCGCATGGTCGCGGAAAGCCTCTGGATGCAGAAGGTGGCGGCCGACCCCGGCCACTCGCACTGGTATATCGAGCGGTTTCGCGCCATGGCGCGCGCCGGCGACGACCTGGCGGGGGAGGCACGTCTCGTCGACGCGATGGTGCCGCGCGGGTCGCACATCCTCGACGCCGGTTGCGGACCCGGCCGGCTGGGCGGCTACCTCGCCACCGTCGGACACCGCGTCGTCGGCGTCGACGTCGACCCCACCCTGATCGACGCCGCCCAACAGGACCATCCCGGCCCGCACTGGCTCGTCGGCGACCTCGCCGAACTCGACCTGCCCGCGCGCGGCATCGCCGAACCGTTCGACGTGATCGTCTCGGCGGGCAACGTGATGACGTTCCTGGCCCCGAGCACCCGGGGCCTGGTGCTGTCTCGGCTGCGCGCGCACCTCGAGGAGGACGGACGGGCCGTGATCGGCTTCGGCGCCGGCCGCGACTACGCGTTCGACGACTTCCTGAACGACGCCTCGACCGCCGGATTCGCGCCCGACCTGCTGTTGTCCACGTGGGACCTGCGGCCGTTCACCGACGAGTCCAACTTCTTGGTCGCGATCCTTCGCCCGGCGTAAACGGACGCCGCATCACGATCGGGTCCCGGTATTCGCTCGGTATCCTCACACCGCTTTCCACCTGCGTTTATGGACTCTGTCCGTTCAGTAAGAACGGTGGATTCGGCCGCGCATCGCTGGCATACTCGTCCAATTGCCAGGGCCCGAATGCGCCCGCCGGGAGGGCATATCACGAGAAAATCAGTGGGAAGTCTGATGCATGACGCGCCGACGCTGACGTTGCAACCACCGGCCCAGCGAGCGAGCGTGCGCCGATGAGCGCCCTGATCGATTTCGACCGCAAACCGGAGCCACCCGTCAAGAAGCCCTCGCGGTGGGCGCTGTCCAACTGGCCTGTCCGGTGGAAAGTGCTCGCGATCGTTCTGGTGCCGCTGATCGTCGCCGCGACGTTCGGCGGCCTGCGCATCCGCGCCGACGTGACCGCGGAATCCGATCTGCGCCGCGCCGCCGACCGTGCCGAGATGGTGCCCGCGATCGAGGGCTACATGGCGGCGTTGGAAGGCACGATGCTCGCCGGCTCGACAGGGGGCGACATCCAGACGGCGTTGACGCGCTACGACGACAGCCGCCGCAATCTGCAGCGCCGACTCGACGACACCGACGTCGCGCCCGACGTCCGCCAGGCCATCACCACGATGACCAACGGCGGCCAGATCCTGGTGGAGAAGGTCGCCGCGAACAGCATCGGGCTGCGCGACACCATCCAGGCGTACGCGTTGCTGCTGTTGCCGGCCGAGGATGCGGTGACCGGCTCGGTCCGCGTCGACGACGAACGCATCCGCGCGGAGACCGTCGGTCTGGCCCGCGCAATCGGAGCGCGCGGCCAGATGACGATGCAGACGCTCGCGCTGACCCGCGGGGCCGAACTGCCCGAGCCTGAGTTGAGGACCGCGGTGATCGCGCTGGCGGGCACCGAGCCGTCGACGCTGTTCGGGATGAACCAGGTGCTCGGGGTCGGATCGCCGGACGCCCAGAAGTTGCAGGCCGAGTTCGTCAAGCGGATGGCGCTGATGACGGACCTCGCGGTGCCGCTGGTGAACAACCCCGAACTTCTGGCGTCGGTGGCCACCACCGAGCAGATCGCGCGCCAAGTCATCGAGCGGACCACGCCCGCGGTCACCTCGGCCGTCCAGGACCGCGCCGATGCGCAGCGCACCACGCTGATCCGTGACGCGATCATCGTCGGCGTGGCGCTGCTGCTCGCCCTGATCATCGTGGCGCTGGCGGCGCGCAGCCTGGTGCGCCCGTTGCGGCGTCTGCGCGACAGCGCTCTCAAGGTCGCCCACGAGGACCTGAGCGCGGAGATCGAGCGGGTGCGCGCAGGCGGTGACGCCTCGCAGATCGCGCCGATCCCGGTGCACACCACCGAAGAGGTGGGCCAGGTCGCGCACGCCGTCGACGAACTGCACGAGCAGGCCGTGTTCCTCGCCGCCGAGCAGTCGCGGTTGCAACTGCAGATCGGCGACATGTTCGAGACGCTGTCGCGGCGCAGCCGCTCGCTGGTCGACCAGCAGCTCGCGCTCATCGACCGGCTGGAACGCAACGAGGAGGATCCCGAGCGGCTGGAGAGCCTGTTCCGGCTGGATCACCTGGCCGCTCGGATGCGCCGCAACGGTGCGAACCTGTTGGTGCTGTCGGGCGCGAAAGTGCCTCGCGAACAAGCCGAACCGGTCCCCGTGTCGGCGGTGATCAACGCCGCGGCCTCCGAGGTCGAGGACTACACGCGAGTCGTCATCGCGACGGTGCCCGACAGCGAGGTCAGCGGCGCCGTCGCCGGCGACCTTGTCCACCTCCTGGCCGAACTGCTGGACAACGCGCTGCAGTATTCGCCGCCGATCTCGCAGGTGCGGGTGTCGGCCGTGCACACCGCCAACGGCGGACTGGTCATCGAGGTGAGCGACATCGGCCTCGGCATGACCGAGTCGGATCTGCGGGTCGCCAACACCCGCCTGCAATCGGGCGGCCAAGTCGACCCGTACACCGCGCGGCACATGGGCCTGTTTGTCGTCGGTCGCCTCGCCGCCCAGCACGGGCTGGTGGTCCGGTTGCGTTCGACGATCGGCGGCGAACCGGATTCGGGCACCACCGCGGGTGTGTACGTGCCGACGGAGTTGCTCCGCCGGCCTGGGGAACCGCATCAGTTCAGCGCGCCCGAGTACGCAACACCCGCCGACGCCCACGCTGGCATCGCGACGGCGCTCGCCCTCGACGAGGATCACGTCGATCGCGAACTGGAGCCCGAGCCCGAGCAGGAACACTCGAACATCTCGGTGCTTCCGCAGCGCGCTCCCGGCGCCAGCGGCATCGCGGCCGTCTTCGACGAGGAACCGGACGAGCCCGAACCCGCCGCCCGGCCGACGGACACGTCCAGCTTCTTCGCCGCTCGCACCCAGGCGACGACGACGGCCGATACCGACGACTCCATCTACCAGAGCATGCTTTCCGAGTGGCTGGTCGACCCGACCGAACTCGCCAACAGCGACGACCTGAACTGGGAGTCGGTCTGGGACCACGGCTGGTCGGTCGCCGCCGCCGCGGACGAGGCGCCGGTCACCGACGTCACCGACGATGGCCTTCCCGTGCGCACTCCCGGCGCCCGCCTCGTGCCCGGCGCCCCGGACACCGCCGAGGTAGCATCGGCGGCTGAGGTCGGCGCTGAACCGGGAGCCCCGCATCGCGATCCGGAAGCCGTTCGGGCCAGCATCAGCAGCCACTTCGGCGGACACCAGCACGGCGTGGGTCACCCCGGACACCTCGCGGGCGAATTTCGACACCAGCCAGTCGAGTGAGTCACGCTGCGTTGATCGCGACGCGTGGGTCATTCGGTATCGGTTCCTCTGGTCTCTCGTGCGTGCGACCGGGCAGCGTGCACCCCGCCGAAGTGGCTGCTGATGCTGGCCCGAACGGCTTCCGGATCGCGATGCGGGGCTCCCGGTTCAGCGCCGACCTC
>NZ_LZJE01000057.1:0-10002 GCF_001666865.1 Mycobacterium sp. E136 | reverse complement strand
GTGGCCCGCACCGCCGCGGCGACGATTTGGCCGAACAATCGGCGCTTGTACGGCAGGGCAGCGCCCCCGCCGCGGCGCGTCACCTTCGGCACCGGGCAGCCGAAGTTCATGTCGATGTGGTCGGCGAGCCCCTCGTCGACGATCATCTTCGCCGCGGCGTAGGTGTTCTGCGGATCGACCGAGTACAGCTGTAGCGAGCGCGGGTTCTCGTCGGGCGCGAACGTCACCATGTGCATGGTCCCCGGATGACGCTCCACGAGCGCCCGCGCGGTGACCATCTCGCAGACGTAGAGCCCGCTGACCGTGCCCGCCCGCGCCAACTCGAGTTCGCGGCACAGGGTGCGGAACGCGACGTTGGTCACACCGGCCATCGGCGCAAGTACGACTGGGCTGCGGAGCCGTATCGGGCCGATCAGCAGTTCGCACCTGTCGGCCAGAACCGTCATGAGGTCGAGGAGGCCAAGACCTTCTTCGCGGAAGCCTTCTCGGCCTTGCGTGCCTCTCGCTCGAGGCGACGCTGCTTGGATTCCTCGAACTTCTGCGAGGCCTCCTCGAGCTCCTCGACCAGCACGCCGAGGTCGTCGCGCATCCGCGCGGCCTCGCCGGTGAAGTCTTCGCGTTCGAAGATCCGCCACTTCTTCAGCACCGGCATCACCACGTCATCGAGGTGGATCCGGGGATCGTAGACGCCGCCGACGGCGATGATCACGGCCTTGCGGCGGAACTCCGGAACCGTGTACCCGGGCATCTTGAAGTTGCGCAGCACGCGGTGCAGCGAGTGCATCGCCTGGTCGGGCGCGATCTCGAAGCCGGCCTCGCTGACGTCGCGGTAGAAGATCATGTGCAGGTTCTCATCGGCCGAGACCCGCGCGAGCAGCTGGTCGGCGATGGTCTCGTTGCACGCCTTACCCGTGTTGCGGTGCGAAACGCGGGTGGCCAGCTCCTGGAAGGTCACGTAGATGACCGAGTCGAAGAGGCTCTCGGCGAAGAGGTCGCCCTGCTGGTTCTGGCCGGGCGAGAAACCGCGGGTGACCTGCTCGATACGCAGCTGCTCGAGCTGAACGGGATCGACCGCACGGGTCACGACGAGGTAGTCGCGCAACGCGATGCCGTGCCGGTTCTCCTCGGCGGTCCACCGGTTGACCCACTGGCCCCACGCGCCGTCCATGCCCATGTTCATCGCGATCTCGCGGTGATAGGACGGCAGGTTGTCCTCGGTCAGCAGGTTCTGGATCATCGCCACCTGCGCGACCTCGGACAGCTGCGACTGTTCCGGATGCCAGTCCTCGCCGCCCAGCGCATAGTAGTTCTTGCCGTCCGACCACGGGATGTAGTCGTGCGGGTTCCAGTCCTTGCGCATTGTCAGGTGCCGGTTGAGGTACTTCTCAACGACAGGCTCGAGCTCATGCAGCAGATGTAGGTCAGTCAAGTTCTCGTGCATTGATCCTTACTCCTTCTCGCGTGCGAGAGCCCCACCCAGTTAGATATCTGTACCCGTTGGTTGCACTCAATATATCTGTGTACCCCGGTGACATTCAAGTTCCGGCAACGGTGTCACAACCGCCCCATCAGACGCACCTGTCGTTGTAGTATCCCGTCGGGCAAACTCCCGCGCCCGGTATTCGGCATCACTGGAGACTCGGAGGACGGGCGTTGCTCACGTTTCGCCATCTATTGGTAAGCGCAACCGCCGCGGCGGTGGCTGCGGGCGCCGCGCTCATCGGCGCGGGTCAGGCGGGCGCCGTCCCCGACGTTGTCGACCGCCCCTATAAAGACGCCAAGAGAATCATCCAGCAATACGGCGGTAACGCCGTCGTCGCGACTCGGGTGGGCAGCAGCGCCGACGAAGGTGACTGCCTGGTGACGAACGCATGGGATGCGGCGGTGCGGCGGCCCAACTCACGTGGTCGCCCGATCGCCAACAGCGATGTGATGGTCGCGCTGAATTGCAACGGCGCGCTGGCCGCGCCCGGGGTGCCGGGCAACTCGGCGATGAGCCCGGTGGGCCGCGACGCCAAGGCCGAACAGCAACGCCGAGAGACCAAGGCCGCCCGCGAAGCGGCCACTCTGGAGGAGCAGGAGTTGACCGCTCCTGTGACGCCGGACAACTGAGCTTTCGGCGCCCAGACCTTCGCGCCTCCTTCCGGTGGCGGTGTATATCGAACCGCAATAGACTGCGGCCAGCGTTTACACGGCGGTCATCGCCCGGACACGGAGGTTTGGGGCACGTGAAGAGGGTCATCTCGATCGGCTGCATGTCGGTGATGAGCGTCGCGGCCACGTCGGCCGTTCTGCTGGGTTCGGGCATCGCCTCCGCCGCTCCGAGCGTGGTGGGTATGAAGTACTCCGACGCCCAGGAGGAGATCGAGAACGCCGGAGGCAAGGCGGTTGTCGCCTCTCGGGTCGGCGACAAGCTCGACCTCGGCGACTGCATCGTCACCAACATCTGGGACTCGTCCTTCCTGCGTATCGATCAGGCCGACTCGAGTGAGATGTCCGTCGCGCTGAACTGCGCCGGCGAGTACGCGACCGCCACGAATCCCGGTGCGTCGGTGGCAGATCCGCTCGGCCGTGCGGCAAAGTCGAAGGCCGAAGAGGAAGCCGCGAACCAGGAACAGCAGGAACTGGAAAACCCGGTCACGCCCGACGAGTAACGCAGTCTTCACAACCCGCAACGATTTTCACTCGGCGTCAACCCTCCCGCATCACCGCGTTCACATGACCCCGTGAGGGTGGCGTGGAATCCGTGCCGGGGTGGACGGCCGCACGCCGCACCCGTCCCGGCGCACACTCATGGAGGCGAGCAGAGCATGCGAATGCGAGTGCTGGGGGTCGGCGCTGCGGTGTCGACGATGCTGTTGAGCGCGGCGCTGTTGACTACAGCGCTGTTGACTACCCCGAAGGCGACGGCCGCTCCCGACGTCGTCGGACAGACGTACTCCGATGCGGCGTCGGCCATCGAGGAGGAGGGTGGCACGGCGGTGGTGGCCGCCCGAGTGGGGGACAAGCTCGACCAGGGCGACTGCATCGTCACCAACGCCTGGGACGCGTCGTTTCTGCGCATCGACGCCTCCGGCAGCCAGGTCCATCTCGCGCTGAACTGTGCGGGCGGTTACGCGACCGCGACCAATCCCGGTGCGTCGGTTGCCAATCCGCTCGGCCGTGCGGCCAAGTCGAAGGCCGAAGAGGAAGCCGAGAACCAGGAACTCGAAGAGCTGGAAGCGCCGGTCACGCCCGACGAGTAGGGCCGTCTAATAGCTCGAGACCCGGCCGAGCAGCATCTCGACGCAGTAGTCGATGAAGTGCTCCCGCGTCACGGTCAGCCTGCCCTCGAGGTAAGCGATGAACAACGCGGTCAGGGCGCCGATCAAGCCGGTGGCCGCCATCGCCGCCCGATCCGGATCGGTGACGCGGGTGAGCTTGCGGTGCAGCAACTCGATGAAGCTGGGCATCCATTCGGCGCCCGAGCGCGTCAGCACCGGCTCGCTGGTCGGCGCGAGCAGCAAGACCCTGCCCCGTGTCGGGTCGTCGACCATCAGGGCCACGAATCGTTCGACCGCGTCACGTGGTGTCTGCGCAGAAGACAGCGTCTCCATCGCTTTGGCGCACACGTCGTCGTAGACCGCGCGGACGAACTCGTCGCGATCGGCGAAGCTTTCGTAGAAGTAGCGCTCGGTCAACCCGGCCGCCCGGCATACGGCGCGGACGGTGAGGGACGGGCCCCCGGCGGCGCCGAGAAGCCCCACACCCGCGGCGATGAGTTCGTCGCGGCGGAGCACCTGACGGTCCTGCAGCGGCACGCCGGACCATCGGCCCCGTCTTTGACCGGACGGCACAACCCTCCTAAGCTCGGCATGACAACGCCCGTAGTCAGAATCTGATCCAACCGGACGGAAGTACACCAGTGACTCAAGATACGTCGGAATCATGCCCCGTGTCCTGGGAGCACCACGCGCCCGCCGGGCAGGCGATGGGGTCCGGAATGGCGGCCGGCTGTCCGGTGACGTCCGGCGGATACGATGCGCCGCCCCTGCCGCTTGGGCCCGACTCGCTGACGTGGAGGTACTTCGGCCAGTGGACCGGCCTGTTCCAGGGCACGTGGGCCGGATCGATGCAGAACATGCACCCGCAACTGGGTGCCGCCGTCAAGGATCACTCGATCTTCTTCATGGAGCGCATCCCGCGGCTGCTGCGCTCGATCTACCCCATCGGCGGGGTGGTCTTCGATGGTGAGCGCGCGCCGAAGACGGGTGCGGAGGTGCGTGACTACCACATCGGCATCAAGGGCACCGACGAGCGCGGCCGGCGATACAGCGCGCTCAATCCCGACGTCTTCTACTGGGCCCACGCGACTTTCTTCAAGTCCACCCTGCTGGCGGCCGAGAAGTTCGGCGGCGGGCTGACCGAGGACCAGAAGCGCCGGCTGTTCGACGAACACATCACCTGGTACCGGATGTACGGGATGAGCATGCGTCCGGTGCCCAAGACGTGGGAAGAATTCCAGGAGTACTGGGATCACATGTGCCGCAACGTCTTGGAGAACAACTGGGCGGCCCGCGAGGTGATGGACCTTTCGACCATGCCCAAGCACCCCTCGCTGGAGTGGATCCCGAATCCGTTGTGGCGGTTGAACTTGAAGGTGATGCAGCGCTTCCTGACGTTCATGACCGTCGCGCTCTATGACCCGCCGGTGCGAGAGCTGATGGGCTACACCTGGTCACCGCGGCAGGAGTGGCTGCACCGGCGCTTCTGCGATGTCGTCACGTTCGCCACCAAGGTGTTGCCGAGGCGGTGGCTGATGCACCCGCGCAAGCGCTCGGCGATGGATCGCGCGACGGGTCGACTGCCCGCCGACGCGCAGCTGGTCGAGACGCCGGCACGCAACCTGCCGCCGGTCGAGTACCGCGGTCAGCCCCAGTTCTATTGCCCGCAGGTGTGATTCGACGTCCGATCACCGACACCAGGTGCGGTGATCGTCACGCCGGAACCCGGCGCAAGAGGTCGCCCTCGCCTTGGGGAACACGACGTACGGCGGATCACCCGAGCCGGTGAAGAAGTAGTAGTTGCGGTCGTCCTGACCGTAGACCCACCAGTCGCCCGAACCGTCGTTCATCTGGATGGGCGTAAAGCGCCACGGCGACGATTCCGCGGGAATGACATACGCCGGCTCCGTCACTGCGAACCAGGCATTGGATGCGATCGGCGTTGCGGCGATGACGGCAACGCCAGCCGCGACCACCAGCGCCAGGAGGATTCGCTTGGCCAGCAAGTGGACACGGCGACGTGTCATGTCCGGAACTTACCTCAATGCCGCTGCTCAGAGCCCGTTGGCGTTGACGGATTGGTTTGGGTTGATCTTGACACTCGCGGATCACCGCCGAAACGGCCCGCTACTTACTCGCGCGCTCCATCAGTTAGAGAGTTGTCAGGAATCGGCAGCGTCCTAAAGGGGTTGTGGTGCCCCCGCGGAGTTTCGATCTCCGTACCCGCGGATTAAAAGTCCGCTGCTCTTCCGAGTGAGCTACGGGGGCGCAGCCACTCTATCGGAGGACTTTCTGAGTCGCGCAACCGCTGCCGCCGCGCGTGACTACCAACTGAGCTATCCAGCGTGTCACTTCTCGGCTGAGAGGTGGCACCACCCTCCTCGGGTGTCCTCAGTTCACTATGGGTGCGAACCTTGGTTCCCGCTTCGATCGGAGCAACGTAGCCAGCACGAGCGCCGAGCTGGTTTCCGCCGTTCCGTCCGCGGGCGTTGGTAACCCGGCCTCCTGCTTGGGGGTCCGGGGGTTGATCGGCTGTTTCTTGAGCCCAGAGGGCCAGGTTCACCGCGGCGTTGTGGTCGCGGTCGGCAGTATGACCGCATTCGCAGCTGAACAACCGCTCCCCAAGTTCCATTTGAGTACGCACCGCACCGCAGCGCGAGCATCTCTTCGTAGAAGGGAAGTAGCGGTTCGCATAAACCAATTGTCCGCCGCGCCACGCTTGCTTGTACCGCAGAATACGGGCGAACTCAGACCACCCCGCATCCGAGATAGCCTGCGCTAGGCGGTGATTGGCAAGCATCCCGCTTACATTCAGATCCTCCAGGACTAGCCGGTCGTGATTCTTGACCAGCGAGTTGGATACCCCGTGCAGGAAGTGCCGTCGAACGTTTGCGACCCGATGATGGAGTCGTCGAAGTTTCAGAAGCGTGATTTCGTGTCCGTGTGACCCTCGCTTCCTGCGGGCAAGCTCCCTAGCCAGTCGTCGTTGCCGAGTCACAGCCCTGCGCAGGGGCTGCGGCGGAGCGCCGACGCGTGTGACCAGCGCTCCAGATACATCAGCGGCGACTGCGAATGCCATCAGCCCACGGTCTACACCGACCCAGCCACTGCGATCGGCATCTGACCGTGGAGGGTGACGAAGCGCCGGGTGTAGATCTTCGGCTTCCACGTTCAGCGCAACCCACCATCGACCGGCGCGATGGCTGACAGTCGCGAAAAGAATCCTGGCCCGGTTCGTAGCGAGCATTCGCCGAAGTCGGCGAGTGTCGTCGTGGACTGCCACGACGCCGATCCGGGGCAAGCTGACGGAGCGCGTGCGGCCGGCGTCACCTATGCGGATCGCGGGTCGGCGGCCTTTGCGCTGGGTATTGCGCATCCGGAAGGCAGGAGGCGTGCTCTTTTTCTTCTTGAATTTGGGAAACCCGATCCTCCCGCCTTTACGTCGTCCGGAGCGCGAGTCAGACCACGCCGTCAAGGCTCGCGCGCAGTCGACCGCCCCTTCTTCGAATACCTGCTGGCATATTTCGTCGCGCCATGCCAGGCCGGTGGATATGAGCTCGGCCGATCCATCACTGGCCACGGCCCACACCCGACCTGCAGCTTCGGACTTCTTCCATCGATTGAACGCGATGATCAAATCGAATCCGGTGCGCGGCATTGCTATCCGCTCGCCAGCGCGCTGAGCACGCATTGCGGATTGGACCATTCGAACGCACTGGTTGTAGGCAAAGCGGGACGCTCCCGCGTGACGGGTAAGCGCGTCACGCTGCTCGGCCGTCGGGTCGAGGCAGAATTTGAAGGTGGTGTGGCGCGTCATCCTGCAACCAGGTTCCCACTGGCTACCGACAATCTCGTGAGCCCGCATGGCCCTCGTTTGAGGATTCGGGTGCCGGTACCCTAAGCTACTGAAGCTCCCAACGTCATCGCGTTGCGAGTACCCCGGAGAGATTCGGCTGGCCCCCTTCGTCTAGCGGCCTAGGACGCCGCCCTTTCAAGGCGGTAGCGCGGGTTCGAATCCCGTAGGGGGTACACGCAGCGACCCGTACGATGGGACGCACAGCAAGGCCCTGTGGCGCAGTTGGTTAGCGCGCCGCCCTGTCACGGCGGAGGTCGCGGGTTCAAGTCCCGTCAGGGTCGCCATTGCGGCGAGGCATCTGGGTTACGCCCGACCGGTGCCTTCCGGGCCAGGTAGCTCAGTTGGTACGAGCGTCCGCCTGAAAAGCGGAAGGTCGCCGGTTCGATCCCGGCCCTGGCCACTCAAGTTTCCTGCATCGACACGGGTCGGAGACCCGTCACCGTCGCGACCGCGCGGTACGGAACTCCCCGTCGACGGGTACTGGCCTAGCCTTGGGCTCGTCGTGGAGTTCCAGGAGGAGCAGCACTCAGAAGCGGTGGCGTTCTTCGACCGGCGCCACACAGTTTCCGGGGTCAGCCGCGCCGAGCAACGCCGCCGCTACGACGAACGCAAGCGCACCGAGATCCCCCAACACGGGATGCAGCTCATCGTGATCGAGAAGTCCGCCTTCACGGTGAAGTCGAAGCGGATCGCCCGTGACCGCACACGGGACCTTGCGGTCGTCCGTGAGCACCTCGACCCGCACTGTTGCTGATCCCGTACTTGTCGTGCAACGGCCCACAGGCTGCACTTCCCCGTGTTCATCGGTGTGGTTCACCGACCAGGGGAAGGTGGATCTGTTGGAGCTCACGTAGAGCATGCCCGCAGGCCTGGGGTGATTGCTCGCCGATTGCAACGCAGGTATTTCGCGCTGTCGGGTGGTTACCCGGGCGCATCCGCGACGGCAGCGAGCACATCAGTTGCAAGTGCGGCAACAGAAGCTGCCACCAGGTCGGGGTCGCCGATCCCTTCCTCTGCCCGACCTGCCATGACCGATCCAAGTGCATCGGGGCCGTCGGCGAAAAGAGGTCGCAGCCGATCGAGGCCCTGCTCGGTCACCGTCTTGGAGATCGGGTCGGTCAGTAGGCGCTGAAAGCTCGATCCGAGTGCGGCCGTGTCGGTTGTTGCCAGAAGCAGGCGGTAGATATCGTGAGCGTCCTTGTCGTTGAGGCGGTCAGGTTGGTCGCGCCGTTCATGGATCTTGTGGATTTTCGCAATCAAGAGTGCGGCTGGCCCGGCGACTCGGGCTTCGAAAGTCCTTGTGTCGTCAGGGTCGAGCGCAGATATCGTGCGGAGCTCGTTGTCCACCACGGCGGCTTCCAAGCCGACGGTCCGCCTTGTTGCGTGGTTGGAGTGGGGTGGGATTCGGGCTCCGCGATGAGACCGACCGCCTTGCGACAACGCATCTGGAACCATCAGATCGACCGGGATACCTGCCGGGTTTAGCCATGCTCCCGGTTGCTTGTTCACGTTCGGGTAGAAGCCAGCTCGCTTCATCGCTTCTTCAAGCAGTGGCTCTTCGGGGAGTTCCCGAGGGTCCACCGCCAGGTCGCTGTCCTTAGTTGCCTCGGCGATTGCAACGTCAGCGTGGCCACTGTGAAGATAGATGGCCTGCGCGCCGACCACGACGATCGAATTGTGTTGTTCATTCAGGGCTTCAAGTGCGTCCAGTAGGGCTGAACGGGCTTTGACGAGAAGGTCATCCACGTCGCCACTCACTTTCGTTTCGCTCCATCCATGAGATGAGTTCCTCTCCCTCAGAGGGGTTTCGGCCCGGACCCGTGAGTAGGTCTACTGCCGCCTGTTCAATCGCGACAATGACAGCACCGTCGCGATTGGTACCGGTTCCGGTGAACACGACGTCGTACTTAGGTTCGGCGAGAATCACATTGGCGCCCCTATCCGCTGGCCGTAGGCCCCATGCTTTTGCTGCACGCGCCGCATCATCGACGTAGACCATCGCCGCGCGGGCGGGTGCGTATGGCGCCCACTGCGCTGCCGCGATCGTTCCCGTTATTGCGTACTGCGAGTACCGAGAATTAGCAACTTTGCTCTGCAGCGCCTCTAGGCCGCGAGGCTCGATGTAGCTTGACGTGCGGTTGGTGCGCAAGAAGCTGTAGTCACGACTCCATCGGCGTAGGAGGGTTGGCCAGTCGTTCAGGACGTAGTCCGTTCCCATCTTCTCCACCAGCCCCTCTTCTTGAAGGAACTCCAACACCCGGTACGTTGCGCCGGTGGATGCCCCGGACGCGCCGACGAGATCGCGCGCCGACCACGGCCCCCGCTTTGCGATGAGTGCCCGGACTACACGCGCGGCGGGCTCACCTGCCAGCGATCCGCGCGGCCGGCCCGGGCTTCGCCATGGATCTTTATCGGCGCCCCGGTCGCGAACGAACAGCGCGGGACGTGACGACTGGATCAAGATGTTGCCGGTGGCGTCGATGAACGACATGTTCCCCTGCGATAGCCGCTCGCGAACTGGGGGCGCCAGGTATCGGGACATGACCATGGTCTCGGTGTCGATGAGCTCGCGATCTGCCGCCCACTGCAACTGTTCCGAGATCCTAGGAACGTCGCGGCCGGCGACTAGCCTCTTCGCCTCTACGAGGAACCGAACCTGCTCACCCGCGGGTGCGGTGAGTGCCAGGATCGCGTCTATGGCTGCGTCCATCGGCGGTCTCTGAATGTCGACTCGCCAGTCGTCAGGTAGACGATCGCGGAGTAGTGCGGTGCACTCGGTCAAGATCTCCGCCTCCGTGCCGGGCGGTGGAGTGATTGGTTCAGTCATGAGTATCTCCTGTTCGGAAAACATACCTGTTCCGATGGCTCCGGAACAAGGGGGTT
>NZ_LZJE01000056.1:0-801 GCF_001666865.1 Mycobacterium sp. E136 | reverse complement strand
CCGCGCCACGGCACGGGCCTCGCGCTGGAAGCGGGTGAGAAACTGTGCGTCGCCCGCGTACCGGGTGTCCATCACCTTCAGCGCGATCGGCCGATCCAGACGCAGATCCAATCCGCGATACACCGCCGACATGCCGCCGGTCGCGATCATGACGTCGACGCGGTATCGGCCGTCGAGCACGGTTCCCAGCAGCGGGTCCGTGCGCGGATAGGCCTCCATCGGAGACATGTTACGGAGCCATCGGATTTAGACTCGGTGCGGTGAGCAGCATTCCGGCCGCCGACGACGTCCTCGATCCCGCCGAAGACGTCTACGACCTACCCACTGTCGCCGAGATGCTCGGCATCGCGGTGACCAAAGTGCACCAACAGCTGCGGGACGGCCATCTGATCGGCGTGCGCCGTAACGGCGTGGTACTCGCTGAGGAACGCGCCGGAGAGCCCGAAGGTCAATGAGCCAGCTGTCAATAAGCCAAAGCCTGGGCCCGGCGCACCACCTCACGGGCCTGATGCGAGTGAAGAGCATCAACCGGCCGGGCATTAGGCAGCGCCTCGGTCGTGCCGTCGCGTCGGATCGACAACGACTCGTCGGGCGTGAAGAGCCAGCGCACGATCTCGGTGTCGTGGTAGCCCCCGTCGCGCAAGACGACGAGCAGCCCGGGCAGGCTCTTGACGACGTGGCCGGTGTCGTCGAAGAAGACCTTCGGGATCACCACCACGCCGTTACGGCGCACGCCGATCAGATGGCCGTCCCGCAGCTGTTGGTGCACTTTGGTCACCGCGATGCCGAGCATCTCGGCGA
>NZ_LZJE01000055.1:0-1904 GCF_001666865.1 Mycobacterium sp. E136 | reverse complement strand
AAGACGCCGAGAGTCCGATCACCGCGCAGGTGGCCTATTGGGAGGAGGCGCTGGCCGGTCTGCCCGAGCGGTTGCAGTTGCCCACCGATCGCCCCTACCCGTCGGTGGCCGACCACCGCGGTGCCACGGTATCGATCGACTGGCCGGCCGAGGTACAACGGGCAGTGCGCACGGTGGCCGCTGAGCACAGCGTGACGAGCTTCATGGTGATGCAGGCGGCGCTGACGGTCCTGATGGCCAAGCTCACCACGAGTTCCGATGTGGCGGTCGGCTTCCCGATCGCCGGACGTCGCGACCCCGCGCTCAACGATATGGTGGGGTTCTTCGTCAACACCTTGGTACTGCGCATTGATTTGACCGGCGATCCCACCGTGGCCGATCTGTTCACCCAGGTGCGCCAGCGCAGCCTGGCCGCCTATGAGTACCAGGATGTGCCCTTCGACGTGCTGGTCGAGCGGCTCAACCCGGCCCGGAGCATGACCCATCACCCGTTGGTGCAGGTGGCTTTGGCCTGGCAGAACCTTCCCGGACGCGACATCGAACTCGCCAACAGGAGCCTAGGCGACTTGCAAGTCACGCCACTGGCGGTGGACACCCAAACCGCCCGGATGGACTTGACCATTTCGTTGGCTGAACGTTTCACCGATCGTGGTGAATTCGCCGGCATAGCCGGGGCGGTGGAGTTTCGTACGGATGTGTTCGACGCGGCCAGTATCGAGTCGCTGATCGGGCGTTTCCGGCGGGTGTTGACGGCGTTGACCGCCGACCCGACACGGCGGATCTCGGCCGTAGATGTGCTCGAAGCGCCCGAGCGCACCTGGCTTGATGAAGCAGGCAACCGCGCAGCGTTGACCCGATCGGTCACGCCAGTGACGATTCCGGCGTTATTTGCCGAGCAGGTGACGCGGGCGCCGGACGCGGTCGCGGTCAGCTTCAAGGGCCGAGATCTGTCCTATCGCGACTTGGATGCGTCGTCGAATCGCTTGGCACACTGGTTGGTCAGTCACGGCGCGGGCCCGGGTGAGTGTGTAGCGCTTCTGTTGGAGCGCTCGGCGGATGCCGTTGTTGCGATGCTGGCCGTGCTCAAAGCTGGGGCGGCCTATGTGCCGGTCGATCCGATGGTGCCGGCGGCGCGAATCGATTTCGTATTGACCGATGCCGCGCCGGTCGCCGTGATCAGCACGGTGGAGTTGCGGTCACGGCTGGACGGTTGCGGCCTGCGTGTGATCGATGTCGCCGATCCCGCCATCGACGGCGAACCCGATACGGCCCTGCCCGGACCTTCGGCCGATGCGATCGCTTACGTGATCTACACCTCGGGGACCACCGGCGTACCGAAGGGGGTCGCCCTCACTCACAGCAACGTGACTCAATTGCTGGGCACGCTCGATGCCGGATTGCCGGCTGCGGGAGTGTGGGCGCTGTGTCATTCACTGGCATTTGATGTGTCGGTTTGGGAGACTTTCGGGGCGCTGCTCCGCGGCGGGCGGGTCGTCGTGGTCAGCGAGGATGTCGCGAGCTCAGCCGAGGACCTCCACGCCTTGCTCATTCGCGAACAAGTCGACGTATTGACCCAGACACCCTCTGCGGTAACCGCTTTGCCGCACGACGGACTCGACTCTGCGGCTTTGGTGGTGGTCGGTGAAGCGTGTCCGCCGGATGTGGTTGATCGGTGGGCGCCGGGCCGGCTGATGATCGACGCCTATGGCCCGACGGAGACGACGATGTGCGTGGCGATCAGTGCGCCGTTGCGGGCTGGTTCGGGGGTGCCGCCGATTGGTGGGCCGGTGGTGGGGGCGGCGTTTTTTGTTCTTGATGGGTGGTTGCGTTTGGTGCCGGTGGGTGTGGTGGGGGAGTTGTATGTGGGTGGTGGTGGGGGGGGGGGGGGGGGGGGCGCCCGGGGT
>NZ_LZJE01000054.1:0-42748 GCF_001666865.1 Mycobacterium sp. E136 | reverse complement strand
CGACCAACGCGAACACCTTGAACGACGACCCTGTCGGCAGACCGGCCTGGGCGAAGTCGAATCCGTTGGCGTCGCTGGAGGTCGACGGCATCAAAATCACCAACGTCGAGGGCGCCGGCTGCGGCACGTGCAACATCGCCGAGGCGCTCAAGCGTTCGCTGAACACCAGCTACTACCGCCTGATGCTCAAGCTGAAGAACGGCCCGCAGGACGTCGCCGACGCCGCACACCAGGCCGGTATCGCCGAGAGCTTCCCCGGTGTCGACCACACGCTGTCCGAGGACGGCCAGGGCGGCCCGCCCAACAACGGTGTCGTGTTGGGGCAGTACCAGACTCGGGTGCTCGACATGGCGTCGGCGTATGCCACGCTGGCGGCCTCGGGCGTCTACCACAAGCCGCACTTCGTGCAGAAGGTCGTCAACTCCGAGGGCGAGGTGCTGTTCGACGCGTCGCAGCAGGACAACTCGGGTGAGCAGCGGATCGAGAAGAAGGTCGCCGACAACGTGACCTCGGCGATGCAGCCGATCGCCGCGTACTCCAACGGCCATGCGCTGGCCGGCGGCCGGCCGTCGGCGGCGAAGACGGGAACCAATCAGCTCGGCGACACCGACAGCAACCGCGACGCCTGGATGGTCGGTTACACGCCGTCGCTGTCGACCGCGGTGTGGGTCGGCACCACCGAGGGCACCAAACCGCTCGAAAACAAGTGGGGTTCGCCGGTTTACGGTTCGGGTCTGCCGTCCGACATCTGGAAGGCGACCATGGACGGCGCGCTGGACGACACCGACAACGAGTCGTTCCCCAAGCCCGAGGAGATCGGCGGGTACGCGGGCGTGCCGCAGGCGCCGCCGCCACCGTCGTCGACGGAGGCCCCGCCGCCCACCCAGCCGTCGGAGACCGTCATTCAGCCGACCATCGAGGTGGCGCCGGGCATCACGATCCCGTGGGGCCCGCCGACCACCGTTCCCGTCGCACCGCCGCCGCCCGGTGGCATCGCGCCGGGACCCGCGCCAGGACCGGCGCCGGTCGGAGCACCGCCCGCACCTGTCGGAGCACCCCCGGCGCCTGGTGCGCCGCTACCGCCTCCGTGACCGACGTGGGGGGCGAAGAGACAAGCGAGCCATCGACGGCATCGCCGGCTCCGCTGGCCCAGGATGTATCGCCAGCTCCGCTGGCCCAGGATGTATCGCCAGCTCCGCTGGCTGAGGTCCTATCGCCGGCTCCGCTGGCTGAAGACCGCCGGAGTTTCGACCAGCGCGACCTGCCGAGCCGCACGGACACCATCGGCGCCGCGTTGTCCGACGTCATCGGCGGTCCCGTCGGCAGGCACGCGCTGATCGGTAGGCAGCGGTTCCTGACGCCGCTGCGGGTCATGCTGATCATCGCGCTGGTGTTCCTCGCGCTCGGCTACTCGACGAAGGCCGCGTGCCTCCAGACCACGGGCACCGGAACCGCCGATCAGCGGGTGGCCGACTGGAGCAATCAGCGCGCGTACTTTCAGCTCTGCTATTCCGACACCGTTCCGCTGTACACCGCCGAACTGCTCAACCTCGGCAAGTTCCCGTACAAGTCGAGCTGGGTGGAGAAGGACGCCACCGGCCAACCGCATATCCAGTACGACGGCAACATCGCGGTGCGCTACATGGAGTATCCGGTGCTGACCGGCATCTACCAGTACGTGGCGATGTCGTTGGCCAAGACGTACACCGCGTTGACGAAACTCGTCTCCGTTCCGGTGATCGCCGAGGTGGTGATGTTCTTCAACATCGCGGCGCTGGGATTGGCGCTGGCGTGGTTGGCGACGGTGTGGGCGACGTCGCTGCTGGCGGGGCCGCGGCGGGTCTGGGACGCGGCGTTGGTGGCGGCGTCGCCTCTGGTGATCTTTCAGATCTTCACGAATTTCGACGCGCTGGCAACGGCTTTCGCGACGGGTGCGCTGCTGGCCTGGGCGCGACGCAGACCGGTGTTGGCCGGAGTGCTGATCGGGCTCGGCGTGGCGGCCAAGCTGTATCCGTTGCTGCTGCTGGCGCCGCTGGCGGTGCTGGCGTTGCGCACCGGCAAGTTGCGGGAGATCGGCAAGACGGCGATCGCCGCGGTCGTGGCGTGGCTGGTGGTGAACCTGCCGATCATGCTGTTGTTCCCGCGGGGGTGGTCGGAGTTCTTCCGGCTCAACACCCGTCGCGGCGACGACATGGATTCGATCTACAACGTCGTCAAGTCGTTCACCGGGTGGCGGGGTTTCGATCCCGACCTGGGGTACTGGCAGCCACCGACGGTGACCAACACCGTCTCGGCAATCCTGTTCGTGTCCTGTTGCATCGCAATCGGTTACATCGCGCTTACCGCTCGCCGTCGACCAAGGGTTGCGCAGGTGGCGTTCCTGATCGTCGCGGCGTTCCTGCTGACCAACAAGGTGTGGAGCCCGCAGTTCTCGCTGTGGCTGGTGCCGCTGGCGGTGCTGGCGTTTCCGCATCGACGAATCCTGTTGGCGTGGATGACGATCGACGCACTGGTGTGGGTGCCGCGGATGCTGTACCTCTACGGCGAGGCAAACAAGGGATTGCCGGAGCAGCCGTTCACCATCACGGTACTGCTGCGCGACATCGCCGTGGTTGCGCTGTGCGCGCTGGTCGTCCGCGAGATCTACCGTCCGGAGCTGGACCTGGTCCGCGCCCGCGGCGGAGTCGACGATCCGGCGGGCGGGGTGTTCGACGGGGCGCCGGACGCGCCGCCGCGATGGCTGCCGGACTGGTTGCGGCCGGATACGTTGAGGCTGCGCACAGAACGCGAACCGACGGACGATCGCGACCTGACCGCAGTCTCGGCGCGCTAGGACGTCACGGCGAACAGGTGCCACTCGCCGGGCACGCCTTTGAGTGCGTGGGTGCCGCGCTCGTCGAACTTCAGCCCGGAGCCGATAACGAGGTCGCGCAGGGTGCTCGACACGAGAACCTCATTGGCGTCGGCGAGTCCGCTGACGCGTGCGCCGATGTGTACGGCGATGCCGCCGATGTCGTCGCCGCGGATCTCGCACTCGCCGGTGTGCAGGCCGGCGCGTATCTCGAGGCCCAGCGCTTGGACGGAGTCGCGAATGGCCTTGGCGCAGCGTATGGCTCGCTGCGGACCGTCGAACGTGGCGAGAAAGCCATCGCCGGATGTGTTGACCTCGCGTCCGCGGAAGCGGGCCAGTTGTGCGCGGACGACGGCGTCATGCGCGTCGAGTAAGGCGTGCCAATCGCGGTCGCCGATCTCGGCGGCGCGGCGGGTGGAGTCGACGATGTCGGTGAACAACACGGTGGCCAGCACCCGGTCGTCGACCACATCGACCTGGTGACCGGTGAGAAACGCGTACATCTCCTGGAAGGACGTCCGCCAGTTCGGCTCGACGAAGTGATAGAGGTTACGTCCCTGCAGCTCAACATATCTCGCGTCGGGGATGTTATCGGCGAGGTAGCGGCCCATTTCAGGGACGACCATTGTGTCGTCACAGTGTTGGACGACGAGGGTGGGCACGCGGACGGTAGGAAGCAACGCGCGGACGTCCATCGCAGAAACCATCGGCATCATCAGGGCGACGGTCGCCGGGCTGGCCGCCAGACGTTCCATTCGAGCCCACGTCGCGCGAATCTCTTCGTTCCACGGCATGTCGGGATTGAGAACATGTTGGATCTCACCGGTGCCCCACATGCCGACCATGAACGCGGTCGCCTCCTCGGGATCGAGCGGACCGCCGACCGCAGCTGCGTAACAATCAAAACTCACCAACGCCGTCGTGCGGGACGGGTGCGTAGCCGCGAACAGCGCGGCTGCGGCGAACGCGCCGTCAACCGCGACAAGGATTGCCTCGTTGATGCCGAGATCGTCGAGTACCGCCGTAATACTGTCGGCCCATTGCTCCAGCGTCGGCAGCGCACCGGGCGACACGGGATCGGATGCTCCGGTGCCCGGTTGGTCGAAGAAGATCAACCGACCGATCGACGTCGTCGCCTCGATCCACCCGTGCATGGACGGGAGTTCGGGTATGACTTCACAGCAGGTGAACCAGTTCGGGACGAAAACGATGTCGCGTTCGCCCGGCGCCGAGGCACGATAGGCGACGCGCAGACCTCCGTTCAACGCGTAGCGCGTCTCGGAGAACATGGCGGGAGTCTAAGCCGGACGAACCACACGATTTCGCAGATCAGCGGGCTTTCCTGTAACCTGGGCCGGTTGCCGACGCAGGCGACCCTCCTGCCATGGACAGTCCATGGCCGATCAGACCGTAGGAGGTGATGAGGTCTTCATGCGTCCATACGAAATCATGGTCATTCTCGACCCCACCCTTGACGAGCGCACCGTGTCGCCGTCGCTGGAAACATTCCTCAACGTCATCCGCAAGGACGGCGGCAGTGTCGACAAGGTCGACATCTGGGGCCGGCGCCGGTTGGCATACGAGATCGCCAAGCACGCCGAGGGCATCTACGCCGTCATCGATGTGAAGGCAGAGCCCGCCACCGTGACCGAGCTGGACCGTCAGCTCAACCTGAACGAGTCCGTGCTGCGGACCAAGGTCATGCGGACGGACAAGCACTAGTCCCGAAGAACAGGCTGTACGCGTCGGAGCGCTTCCGTAGGCTCGCCTGCGACCGCTCGGAAGACTTACACCGCCAGCGATGAGCGCTTGCGCGAAGAGCCGAAGACCGAACCAGGAGGACATCGTGGCTGGTGACACCATCATCACCGTCGTCGGAAACCTGACCGCCGATCCCGAACTGCGGTTCACGCCGTCGGGTGCGGCCGTCGCCAACTTCACCGTGGCGTCCACACCGCGTATCTACGACCGCCAGAGCGGCGAGTGGAAAGACGGCGAGGCGTTGTTCCTGCGCTGCAACATCTGGCGTGAGGCCGCCGAGAACGTGGCCGAAAGCCTCACTCGCGGTTCGCGGGTGATCGTGCAGGGCAGGCTCAAACAGCGTTCGTTCGAAACCCGCGAGGGCGAGAAGCGCACCGTGGTCGAGCTCGAGGTCGATGAGATCGGCCCGTCGCTGCGGTACGCGACCGCCAAGGTGAACAAGGCGAGCCGCAGCGGCGGCGGCGGTGGCGGCTTCGGCGGTGGCGGCGGCGGAGGTTCGCGCCCCGCCGAGCAGCCCAAGGACGACCCGTGGGGCAGTGCTCCGGCGTCGGGCTCGTTCTCCGGAGCCGACGACGAGCCACCCTTCTGATCCACAACCGATCAACGAAGTAGCAAGAAAAGAGAAAGACACATGGCCAAGGCCACCAAGCGTCGGCCGGCTCCCGAGAAGCCGGTCAAGACCCGCAAGTGCGTGTTCTGCTCCAAGAAGGGGCAGGCCATCGATTACAAGGACACGGCGCTGCTGCGCACGTACATCAGCGAGCGCGGCAAGATCCGCGCCCGCCGCGTCACCGGCAACTGCGTTCAGCACCAGCGTGATATCGCGATCGCCGTGAAGAACGCGCGTGAGGTTGCACTGCTGCCGTTCACGTCGTCGACGCGATAGGGAGGACAGGAAGATGAAACTGATTCTCACCGCCGACGTCGAACATCTCGGCGAGCAGGGCGACATCGTCGAGGTCAAGGACGGTTACGCCCGTAACTACCTGGTGCCGCGGCACCTGGCCGTCGTCGCGTCCCGCGGCGCGGAGCGCCAGGCCGAGGAGATTCGCCGTGCTCGCGAACAGAAGGCCATCCAGGGCCGCGAGCATGCCGTCGAGCTCAAGACCGCGATCGAGAACCTCGATTCGGTGCAGGTGGCCGTGAAGGCCGCGGCCGACAGCGGCAAGCTGTTCGGCTCGGTGACAACGGCCGACGTGGTTGCGGCCATCAAGAACGCCGGCGGTCCGAACCTGGACAAGCGCACCGTCCAGTTGCCGAAGGCACACATCAAGACGACCGGCACGCATCCGATCGCGGTTCGCCTCCATCCGGAGATCGCCGCGACGGTTTCGCTGGAAGTCGTCGCCGCAAAGTAACTACAGGCGTCAAATACGGCCGGGTGAAATCGCCAACGATCTTCACCCGGCCGTTGCTGTGCGCGCTGGCGAACAATGCGCTGCGTTATCCGCACAGCGAAGATAACCGGCCGTTAACCTGCCTGGCCCCTGGGCGCAATACAACACGCCCGAGTTGGCAACCCGGCACGACACGCCGAGGCATTTGTCATCCACAACATCACCGACGGTTTATGGTGCGGCTATCTGCGCAGATGCAGTAACTGAAGTGGTTGATTAACAGGTTCTCCCCAACGACTCAACATGGCTGTCCAGACCTATCCACACCCCATCCACAGGTCTATGAACAGGACCGGGTTGCGCCCCCGCCAGCAACGTCTAGCGTAAGCCGTCGGCGGGACGGGTCAGGCGCCGAAAGCGGTTTGTCAGCGGCTTGGCTTATAGTCGCGGACAACCGGGTATCGAATGTACGTTCGATAGTAAATAGAGGGGGTGAGGCGCTTCGTGGCCGTCGTAGACGACCTAGGCCATCCGGGGATGGATACGCCGCCGCCGAGCGAGGACTTCGGACGCCAACCCCCCCAGGACCAGGCCGCGGAGCAGGCCGTGCTCGGCGGGATGCTGTTGAGCAAGGACGCGATCGCCGACGTGCTCGAGAAGCTGCGCCCCGGCGACTTCTATCGGCCGGCCCACCAGAACGTCTACGACGCGATCCTCGACCTCTACGGCCGCGGGGAGCCGGCCGACGCGGTGACGGTGGCCGCCGAGCTGGATCGGCGCGGGCTGCTGCGCCGTATCGGCGGCGCGCCGTACCTGCACACGCTGATCTCGACGGTGCCCACGGCCGCGAACGCCGGGTTCTACGCGGGCATCGTCGCGGAGAAGGCGCTGCTGCGTCGGCTGGTCGAGGCGGGTACCCGCGTCGTGCAGTACGGCTACGCCGGTGCCGAGGGCGCGGACGTCAACGAGATCGTCGACCGCGCACAGTCGGAGATCTACGACGTCACCGAGCGGCGCACGGCCGAGGACTTCGTCCCGCTGGAAGAACTGTTGCAGCCGACGATGGACGAGATCGACGCGATCGCGTCGCAGGGCGGCATCGCGCGCGGTGTGCCAACGGGTTTCGTTGAACTCGACGAGGTGACCAACGGTTTGCACCCGGGCCAGATGATCATCATCGCGGCGAGGCCTGGCGTCGGCAAGGCGCTGGCGCTTGATACGCCGCTGCCGACGCCGACCGGCTGGACGACGATGGGCGATGTAGCCGTGGGGGATTGGCTGCTGGGCGCGGACGGGGAGCCGACGCGGGTGGTGGCCGCGACCGAGGTGATGCTCGGGCGGCCCTGCTACGAAGTCGAGTTCGCCGACGGCACCACAATCGTCGCCGACGCGTTCCATCAGTGGCCGACCAACCGTGGCGTGCAGATCACCACTGCACTGCGTCCCGGTGCCGACGTGATCAGTGCGGCGCGGGTCCCGGCGCTCGTGCCGGCGGGTGGGCGACATCGGTCGGCGTGGGGCCTCGACTCGGTCCGACGGGTCCAGAGCGTGCCGGTGCGCTGTGTCGAGGTCGGCAATTCCGATCACCTGTATCTGGCCGGCCGCGAGATGGTGCCGACGCACAACTCGACGCTCGGCCTGGATTTCATGCGGTCCTGCTCGATCAAGCATCAGATGCCGAGCGTCATCTTCTCGCTGGAGATGAGCAAGTCCGAGATCGTGATGCGGCTCTTGTCGGCCGAGGCGAAGATCAAGCTGGCGGATATGAGGTCGGGCCGCATGAGCGACGACGACTGGACGCGCTTGGCACGCCGGATGAGCGAGATCAGCGAAGCGCCGTTGTATATCGACGATTCGCCGAACCTGACGATGATGGAGATCCGCGCCAAGGCGCGTCGGCTGAGCCAGAAGGCCGGCTTGCGGCTGATCGTCGTCGACTACATGCAGCTGATGACGTCGGGTAAGAAGTACGAGTCGCGGCAGCAGGAAGTGTCGGACTTCTCACGAAGCCTCAAGCTGATGGCGAAGGAGCTCGATGTTCCGGTGGTGGCGATCAGCCAGCTGAACCGCGGTCCGGAGCAACGTACGGACAAGAAGCCGATGGTGTCGGACCTTCGTGAGTCGGGCTGCCTGACGGCGAATACGCGAATCCTGCGCGCAGACACCGGCGCCGAGGTGACCTTCGGTGAGTTGATGCGCACGGGGGAGCGGCCGCTGGTGTGGTCGATGGACGAGCGCAAACGGATGGTCGCGCGGCCGATGACGAACGTGTTCTACAGCGGGCACAAGGAAGTCTTCAAGGTTCGGTTGGCGTCGGGTCGCGTGGTCGAGGCGACCGCCAATCACCCGTTCATGACACTCGATGGATGGACCCCGTTAGGGGAGTTGACGGTTGGGGATCGGGTGGCAGTGCCGCGTCGAGTTCCGGAGCCGGTGCACACCGAGCGGATGGACGAATCCGAGATCATCCTGCTGGCGCACATGATCGGCGACGGCTCATGCGTGAAGCGTCAGCCGATCCGTTACGCCAGCGTCGACGAGTGGAACCTTGATGCCGTTGCTGAGGCGGCCACACACTTCGGTGTGACGGCGGTGCGTGACGAGTACGCTGCGGCCCGTGTAACTACGTTACGGTTGACGGCTCCGTACCGCTTGGCCCGCGGTAAGCGAAACCCGATTGCCGCATGGTTGGATAAGCTGGGCCTGTTTGGGAAGCGCAGCCACGAAAAGTTTGTTCCCGCTGAGGTTTTCGCGCTGCCGAACGATCAGATTGCGTTGTTCCTGCGGCACCTGTGGGCGACGGACGGGTCAGTGCGTTGGAACGAGAAGCAGAAAGATGGTCGCATCTATTACGCGTCGACAAGCCGACGGCTCGTCGATGATGTGCGCCAGTTACTTCTGCGGCTAGGTGTGCAGAGCCGGATCGCAAGGACTCGTAAGGCGGGCTACCGTGACTGCTGGTTCCTATACGTCGAATGGCTCGACAACCAAAAGGTATTCCTGACCAAGGTGGGCGTGTACGGCGGCCGGGGTATAAAAGCAAAGGAAGTTCTCGACAATCTGGCTTCGCGCGGGCGGCGGGCGGGCAGGGACACTGTCCCGGTCGAGGTGTGGGACCGGGTCAGGCGCGCGCTAGCCGAAACGCAAATGTCGAAGGCCGAATTTGCGGCGGCCTCCGGGTTAGCGATTTCTTCCGCGCCGCTGCTCAAGGCGCCTCCAAGCCGTAACCGTCTGCACAGTGCAGCCGCGGCCCTCGAGGATCGCGAACTTCATGATCTCGCCACGAATGATGTTCACTGGGACGCAATCCTCGAAATAACGAGCATAGGCTATCAAGACGTATACGACGGCACTGTGCCTGGCACGAACTGCTTTGTAGCACAAGGGATTTCAGTTCATAACAGCCTCGAACAAGATGCGGACATGGTCATCCTGCTGCACCGGCCGGACGCATTCGAGCGCGACGACCCTCGTGGCGGCGAGGCGGATCTGATCTTGGGCAAGCACCGTAACGGTCCGACGAAGACGATTACCGTTGCGCACCAACTGCATTTGAGTCGATTCGCGAATATGGCCAAGCAGTAGCGAAGGCGGTCAGCACCAACCTCGAGCTACGGCTGACGCCGATCGAGCATTTCATCGGTGCGCTGCCACAGCGCCTTTCGGAGCTCCACGTCATCGGCCGCGCGATGTGTCTTGGCGACACGCCTCTTGCGGAAGTGCTCGCCGGAAGGCCAATCAACACCTGGGACTGAGTTCGCCAACCACACGAGGGTGTCAGCGCCCTGCTCGGGGGTGCGCAACAGCTTCTTCAAGGGCGAGTGGAACACGGCGCGCATGACCGCTGTCGAATCCTTGGCGAAGTTGGACGCCACCGATCCCGGCTCGAAGGAGGCCGCCGCGAGCCCGGCCGACCGATATCTGCAGTGGAGTTCGCGGGTGTACAACACATTGGCGAGCTTGGTTTCCGAATAGGCATGCAGTGCGCGAAACCGCTTCTCACCGTTGAGATCATCGATGTGCAGCTTCACCATGCGTGCGGCGCTGCTCGATGTGGCGATCACCGCAGCCTTGGATTCGATCAAACGATCCAGGAGAAGTCGTGTGAGCAGAACGGGCGCCAAATGATTCACCTGCAGAGTGCGCTCGTAACCATCGCGGGTCAACTGACGCGCCCCGCTGAGTTGGAGTCCGGCGTTGTTGCACAGCACGTCGATCTTGTCGTAGCGGTTCAGAAGCTCTGCCGCCAAACTGCGGACGTCGTCCAGACTTTCGAAATCACAGCAGTGGTGCGGTGCCCCGACTTCGGCAGCCGCCGCCTCGGTCTTGGCTCGGGACCGACCGACGATCACCGTCGTGTGTCCAAGAGAGGCCAGCGCACGGGCGGCAGCCCGTCCGACACCGTCGCTCGCGCCCGTCATGACAATCGTCTTGCCCACGATTTCGACGATAGTTCAGCTCGAAGGCCGCTAAGTCACACCTTCTCGGCCTCGATGAGGTCGTGCGGTACGACCGAGAATCTCCGGCCGGTCGGCCTCAGGCCGGCGGCGGCGAGTAGAGCCGACGTTTCGGCGAGCGAGCGCAGACGCCCGCCGTCTCGTTGGGTCAACGTGTGGAGATCGAGCAGCGGCGAGAACGGATTCGGACGATTGGGTTCCTGAAGGTATTCGACCACCACCACCTTGCTGCCGCTGGGCATGCTCGCCGCCACCGCGACCAGAATCTTCTCGCAGCGCTCGTCGTCCCAGTCGTGCAGCACGTCCTTGAGCACATACACGTCGGCGGTGGCGTTGACGGCGCGGAAGATGTCGCCCTCGACACGGTCGACGCGGTCAGCAAGACCGCGGTCGGCGAGGAATCCCTCCGCCTCGGCCATCATCCCCGCACTGTCGACCAGTATCCCGCGCAGGTTCGCGCGCGACTCGGTCACGATCACCGACAGCAGCGTGCCGATACCCCCAGCCACATCGCACACCACGGCATCGTTCGGCCACGGGTAGACCCGCGCGATGGCTCGGGCGCTGACCTCGGTGGCTTGCCGCATCGTGGCGGCGAAGATTTGTTGCTCATCGGGATGCGCGGCGAACCACTCCCACACCGACATCCCGTGCACGAGCTCGAAAGCGCTGCGGCCGCTGCGCACGCTGGCGGCCAGCCCGCCCCACGCGTCCGCGGTCGACCGCATCCCCTTATAGCGCATCCAAGCCCGCAGCGAAGCAGGATGATCACTGCGCAGCACCGCTCCGGTACGGGTCAGCTTCACCGCGCCCGTGCGGCGATCCATTGTGCACAGACCGCATCCGACTGCACCGCGCAGCAGGCGATGGGTGGTGTCTTCATCGCAGTTGACCCGGCCCGCGACCTGTGTCGCGGTCATCGGCCCATCGGCGAGCACATCGGCGATCCCGAGTTCGGCGATGGTTGCGGCGATCTGGACGCCACCGACACCCTCGCCGAGATCCAGCATCGCGATCTGAGGTGGCACCAATAGGTCGGCCAGTTGTTTGAGTCTGCGGCGCAGCGCGAGCGTGGCCAGCACAACGGGGAGAGGCGTCGACGGCATCCGTGCAGGTTTGCCCTCCAAGCACATTCTCAATCCCGCTTTTCCGGCGCGTGCCACCACGAGAAACACAAGTCCGACATTGATAGATAGGCGAAGACCATCGCCGCTACTGCGACGAGCAGGAGCCACCTTGCGCGGGTCCGGTCCGATAGTTGGGTCTGAGGAGGCATGCATCGACCATCGGACAGACACGCAAATTCCGAATCGGTAGAACTACCTGTTCATGCCAACGGCTCGGGCGTGAAGGTGACGTCGACTTCGCCGACGGTCGTCGTGACCTGGCCTTCCATCACAATCACCTGCACCGCGACCCGCCGGTCGACCTTCTGGGCGAGCCGCTGTACCGGCGCGTGCGGGATCTGCACCACAGACAGGTTCGGTAGCCCCGCCACTTTGGGTCCGACGGTGCGCCACCAGGTAGGTACTCCGGCGGCGAATGGAAACAGCAGCACCTGGTCGGACTGGCCGGCGGCCTTGCTCAGGGCGCGTGCGTCGGGCTGGCCGACGTCGATCCACTCCAGGATCCGACCCGTGTAATCGGCGAGTCGCAAGTCCGGTACGCCCGGAGTGGACAGGCCCGGGCCGAACGCCAACTCACCGTCGACGTCGCCGAGCCTGTGTGCGCGCAGCCCAAACGCCAATAACCGCACCATCATCCGCTCATCCGTCTCACTGGGATGACGGGCCACGGTCAGCATGTGATCTGCGTAGTAACCGTGATCGACATCGGAGACGCCAAGCTCGACCTTGAACACGGTTGAAGAAAGAGCCACGTAATAGTGTGCCCTCTGGTGATGCTGCTCGAACAGCCAGGCCCACGTCGTCGCGACCCGGGGTCGGTGGCGATGTCGGCGGTCGGCTTGCCGCCATCCATTCCGCGGGACTGATCGACTACACGGGTGCGGGCTGTCGCAGGCCCTTGCATAAATTTGGGCAGTCGCTCAAACTTAGCGCCGTGAAGCCGCGCGGCCGGTCGGCCATCATCGCCGGTGGTCCCAGCTGTGCGCTCCGGCCGCCGTCGCAGCTCTGCGGACGCGATCCGCATAGATCCCCGAGGCCGATGACGCCTCGACGTCACCCATCTGAACAGGAGTAGCCATGGGCAAGCTCGAGGGCAAGGTCGCTTTCATCACCGGGGCCGCGCGAGGCCAGGGCCGCGCGCACGCGGTCCGACTGGCGGAGGAGGGGGCAGACGTCATCGCGATCGACGTCTGCGCGCAGTACAGCACGGTGGCCTACAAGATGTCGACGCCTGAGGACCTGAACGAGACTGTGCGGCAGGTGGAATCGCTCGGCAGGCGCATCGTGGCGCGCGAGGCGGACGTCAGCGACGTGGCAGCCCTGCAGAAGGCGTTCGACGACGGGACCGCCGAACTCGGCGGCGTCGACATCGTCGCCGCCAACGCCGGGATCGGCCCGGGCGGCGCCACCACCGACGACGAGCAATGGGAAGACGTCATGAACGTCAACCTCAAGGGCGTGTGGAACACGCTGCGCGTTGCCGTCCCGACGCTGCTCAAGCAGGACCGCGGCGGCTCGATCATTCTGACCAGTTCGACCGGCGGGCTGATCGGCACCCCCGTCGTATCCGGAGGCATGATCGCCTACACCGCCGCCAAGCACGGAGTCGTCGGACTCATGCGCGCATACGCCAACTACCTTGCCCCGCACTATATTCGGGTGAACACCGTGGCGCCGACGACAGTGGCGACGCCGATGGCCAACAACGGTGATCTCAGCATGCTCAAGAAATACGAGCCCGCCATCGCGCGATCGCTCGAGAACGCCATCCCGGTCGACTACGTCGAAGCGCGTGACATCGCCAACGCCGTCGCGTGGCTCGCCTCCGACGACGCCCGATACGTCACCGGCACCGTCGTGCCCGTCGACGCCGGCCTACTCAACAAGGTCTGATCAACAGCTACTTCGACGGACGAATAGACATCGCCGCCGCCAGTTCATACCCTGTCCGAAACATACGTAGCCGGGCCGCGACGGGTCCCTACAGCGAAGGATCGTGACAATCCGAATGGGTCGGGCGCGCCGTTTCTCTCCCCGAGCGGGGGCTGGCGTCGCAGCCGCGGTCCTGACGTTGGCCGTGTTCCTGGCCGGCGGCGTCACGGCGGATCCGGCGTCTGACGCTCTGGCCAGGCTCGATGAGTTGTCGCGCCAGGCGGTGCAGACCCGCGAAGCCGTCACCCAGGCCCAACAGGATGCCGCAGACAAAGCGGCCGTCCAAGCCCAGGCCGAAGACCGCCATCGCAAAGACCTGGCGGCTCTCGATGCCGCGAACGCCCAGCTGGCCGACCGGCAAGCCGCGGCCGACAAGGTGGCCGCGATGACGTACGTCAGCGGACGCACCGGCCAGTGGGCGGCATTGCTGAGCGCGGGCTCGCCGCAACAGCTGATCGACCAGCTGTCCATCCAGCGTGCGATCACCACCGAGACCACCGCGCAGATGAAGGCCTTCCAATCGGCGCGTAAGAGCGCGGAAGGCGCCGCCCGGGCATCGGAGAAATCCGCCGCCGACGCCCGGACGGCGGCCGAGCAGTCCGCGGCGGTGCGCTCGGACCTCCAGGCGAAGTTCCGGGAACTACAGAAACAGATCGCCGCCGCCGAGGCGCAGTATGCAGCGCTGACGCCGGGGCAACGGGCGGTGGTCGACAATGCGGCCGCGACCCCACCGCCGCCGCCGGAAGCGCCGGCCCCGCCGATCCTCGCGATGCCCGGTCCGCCGCCCGGCGACGTCGCGCCTCCGCCGGCGGTCGCCCTCGCCGTGCCGGATGCGTTGCCCCCCGGCGTCGCGTCCGAGGCGGGGCTGCAGCCCAATACCGTCCTCGCCGCCCGCGCCATCAGCGCGCGGTTTCCCCAGATCTCCGACATCGACGGGGTCAGGCCCGACTCGAAGCCGTGGCATCCGAGCGGCCTGGCTATCGACGTGATGATCCCCAACCCCGAGAGCCCCGAAGGCATCGCACTCGGAGACGAGATCAAGGCGTTCATGCTGAGCAACGCGAGCCGCTTCGGGTTGCAGGACGTGATTTGGCGCGGTACCTACTACACGCCGGACGGTCCGGCGGGTTCGGGTTACGGCCACTACGACCACGTGCACGTCACCACGACACCCCGTCGCTGACCGGCCGACGAAGCCAGAATGGCGGTTCACTTCCGCGCCGACTGAGCTAACGTCGAAATCAGTGTCCTGTATGAGGGAAGCGAGTTGGCTGCATGACGGTGACCGGAGAGCGTCCCAAGATCCAGCTGGACGACGTCGATTTCAATCGCCGCGACCATCCGGACAAGCCGCTGCGGCCGATCCCGCCGGGACGTGACCACTTCGCCCCCCAGTGGCGGCACATGCGCGAGTTCATGTTCGGCGACTGGATCGACATCGACGAGGAGGTCGAACCCAACGACCTCACGCGCTGGCGCGACGACTACTTCTGGCAGGGCGATGAGTACATGGGCGCCGTGGTCGACGCATTTGAGCGCATCGCCCACGAACAGGGGCGCGCGCTGTTCGAGCAGGCCCTGACGCAGGCCATCGATTCGGTGCAGGATCCTCCGCAAGAACTCGTCGATCTCTTCGAGCACCTGGACGGGTTGCCCCGCCCAGTTCGATCTGGTCTCCGCCGAACGGGGCCGGATGCTCGCGATGTCGGCCACCAAGTCGGTCACCACGATCATCCAAGGATGGGGCGTTCTACGAGACCGCGATGACCGGCGATATCTCGGCGGCCACCGGTGCCACCGGTCGGTTCGCGGCGTGAATTGTGCGAACACCCGCGCGGTCTCGATGAAGCGGCGCGGACCGTCGGCTGGCTCGTCGACCACGCGTTCGGGGGGCAGCTGACCGCGCAGCAACTGGAGGACCTCGCCGAGTACTCGTCGTTCTCGGGGCGGCTGTGGGGCGCCCCCGAGGTGCTGCACTCGCCGAACGGTGTCGAACTGATCAAGTCGTTGAACTACGTGCCGGCCAGGGGCAGCAACCCGTCGCCGTGGCGTGCCCAGCTCGTTGACGCGCTCGCGGGTCCGGCCCACATCGCCACCCTGACGGAGACGCTTCCCGGCTGGGCCAGGAAGGTTGTTCCGCGCTACGCCAACCAGATCACGGCCACCATTGCGCTTGCGCCGGCCGGCGTCGTGGTCGAATCCGATTCGCGAACAACGGAAGAGGACCGGTGCAGCCGCGCGGGAACGGATCGCCATGCTGAGCAAGATCGCTGCGGGCCGGAAGATTCCGCTGACCTACAGCCATCACGATCAGTCGTTATCGGGCGAAACCTTCACCGGCTGAGAGTATTTGCCGAATTAGGAAGGGCCACCGCGGAGCCAGCGCTCACGGGTGCAGATTCCACTGGCCGCAGTCCTGGGCCAGCACGTCGTTGACATCGACGCGGATCCCGCCCACGACCGGGCCTGGATTCGAGGCGGTGTCGATGACCCGTTGATAGAGCACCGCAGCCGGGTAGACCTGGCCCTTCGACCAGGACCTGGTCTGCCACGCCCATACGCGGCCGGGTGTGCCCGAACGCCCGATGACCCCGTCGGCCGCCGCCCACTGACAGGCATTGATCCCGCCGTAGATCCCGGTGCGCTGCACGCCGATCACGGAGTTGATTCCCCGAAACCACGGCAACGCCAAGTTGGTCCACGCGTTGCGGTCGATGTCGTCGTCGATGCTGAAGAAGATCGGCGCGCTCTTGCCGCCGCCGGCCGCGGTGTGCAACTGCCATGCGGTGCGAGCATCCGCGATGCCGCCGGCATATCCGCGGGTGAAGTCCGAAGGCGCTGTCCCGCCCGGCTTTCCGTATTGATAATTGCTGACGATGACCAGACCGGCGGCGTTCAGTGACCGGGCGTACGGCAGGGTGATCGGTTTGGCGCCGAAATTCGAACCGGGCCGCGAGGTCGATACGTAGTTGATCACCCCGGAGTGGCCGGCGGCGCGGATGTCTTGAGCCGGGATCTGCCGCGCGGCGAAGTCGATCAGTGTCGGAGCGGCGGCCGACGCCAGGGGTGTTCCGACGCTCGCCGCCGCGGCACCGAGACCGGCCAACGCCGACATCGCGGCGGCATAACGCAGCGCCTCACGTCGGGAAACCGGGTGCGAGCGGCGCTCGCTCGGAACCCACGGCGTCTCGCGCACGCGGGCAAGTTAACAGAGTGACAGATGTGAACAACGTAGCCACGCCGGGGCAGTCTCCCTTCACAGCAGATCCGTGATCGTTTTGAGACCGGCCTCGTAGAGCACACCGGGCAGCATCCCGCCGTCGATCTCGATGGTGGTGCCATTGATGTAGTTGGCTTGGCCGCTGCACAGGAACACCACCGCGCGTCCGACTTCGTCCGGCTCTCCCGCCCTGCGCAAAGGGATGTCACGGAAGTACCTCTCGCCGGTCGGATCGTCCTTGGGCAACACGAACGCCTTGAAGTTGTCGGTCGTCGTGGGCCCGAGCGCCAGGCAGTTCACCCGCGCTTTCGGCCCCCATTCCTGGGCCAGCGACCGGGTCAGGTGGTTGAGCCCAGATTTGGCCGCACCGTAGGAGACCAGCGTGGGCGACCCGGCAGGATGGCCGGCGCCTGAGGAGATGTTGACGATAGAGCCGACGCCGTCCTGTCCGCACATCTGCCGAAAAACCCTGATGGCGAACCACATTGGGCTGATCAAGTTCATCTGAATGGCGAACGAGTGAAACAGCACGGTGCGCTCGAAGTCGTTGGCACCCGCGGGCGCGCCCTGGATGCGCGAAACGAGTTCGGGAACATCCTCGACGTGCGGGGTGGGGACGGTGCCGCCGGCGTTGTTCACCAGTATGTCGATGCGCCCGTAGTCGGCCGCCACACCGGAGACGAAGTCGTCGATGGCGCGGTAGTCGCCCTGGTCGCATACCCGTTGCGAGGAACGGACGAGCCAATCGGCGTTGTCTCGGACGCCGGGCATCGCGTCGAGTGGGCGGCGTGAACATCCGACGACGATGGCTCCTGCGCGCAACAGTTCATGGGCGATGCCGACCCCCACGCCTCGACTGGTGCCGGTCACAATCGCAACCTTGCCCTCGAGTGGAGCGTGTTCGTCCACGGATTCGTCCTCTCGTCGTCCCCGGGTGGGCACGTTACTGAGTTCGGCGCGGCACGACGTGCCGATCGCGGGCCTACGTGCACTGGTCACGCCTGGGAACAAATTCTTTGACAGCTGTCAGAAATTTGGTAGCGTGCGCGGTGACGGAGTTAACAGAAACGGCGGGCAACATGGCTTCATCACCCACTGCGGCAATCATCGGTGCGGGCATCAGCGGCTTGACCACCGGCAAGAACCTCGCGGACGCCGGGATCGAGTACGACTGCTTCGAGTCGTCCGACCGGATCGGCGGCAACTGGGCGTTCCGCAATCCGAACGGCCACTCCAGCGCCTATCGGTCATTGCACATCGATACCTCGCGCGATTGCCTGTCGTTTCGCGACTTCCCGATGCGCGACGACCTCCCCGACTTCCCGCATCACTCGCAGGTCAAGGAGTACCTGGACGACTACGCCGAAACCTTCGGCCTGCTGGACCGCATTCAATTCCAGAACGAGGTCAAGCACGCGCGGCGCCTGCCCCACGGTGGTTGGGAACTCGACACCGCGGACGGACAGACGCGGCGCTACGACGTCCTGGTCGTGGCGAACGGTCATCACTGGGATCCGCGCACACCCGAATTCCCGGGCGAGTTCACGGGCGAGAGCATCCACGCCCACTCCTACATCGACCCCACCGAACCGCTGGATCTGCGCGGCAAGCGCATCGTCGTGGTCGGCATCGGCAACTCGGCGGCCGATCTTGTCTCCGAGCTCTCTCAGAAGTCCTGGCGCAATACGGTTTATCTCTCGACGCGCTCCGGTGCATGGGTGGTTCCGAAGTACATCTTCGGCAAGACCGCCGACAAGGTCGCGCGCTCGCTGCCGGTGATCCCGCTGTCGTGGCAGCGGCGCGCGATGCAGCCGTTCGCCAAGCTGATGTTCGGCGATCCCGAGAACTACGGCTTACCCAAACCCAATCATCGCTTCCTCGAGGCGCACCCCACCCAATCCGCCGAACTGCTGATGCGGTTGGGGTCCGGCGACGCGACCGCCAAGCCGAATATCGAACGCCTGGACGGGCGTTCGGTGGTGTTCGTCGACGGCACGTCCGTGGAGGCCGACGTCATCATCTACGCGACGGGATACAACATCACGTTCCCGTTCTTCGACCGCAGCTTCATCGAGGCCCCCGACAACCGGCTGCCGTTGTACAAGCGGATCCTCCAACCGGGCATCGACGATCTGCTCTTCATGGGATTTGCTCAGGCGGTGCCGACGCTGTTCCCGTTCGTGGAGTGCCAGGCCCGGTTGGTCGCCGCGTATCTCGCAGGCACCTACCGACCCCCGTCCGAATCCGAGATGTGGCGCGTCATCGCCGCGGACGAACGCAAATACGTCGGGCACTTCGCCGACAAACCGCGACACACCCAGCAGGTGGACTACTGGGATTACGAACGTGACATGCGCAAACGCGAGCTGCCTGCGGGGCGCAAGCGTGTCGAGAAACTCGGACCGGTGCAACTGGCGGGCCGGGCACGCGAGGCGGCCGGTGCCGCCTGAGTCGACGCAGACGTCGCGGCGCAACGCGCGCCGGCCACAGCCGCGCGGCGACGAGAGCAGGCTCCGGCTCCTCGAGGCATTCGAGGAACAGCTGCAGAGCCATTCGCTCGCCGACATCAGCGTTGCGGAGGTCGCGAAGGCGGCGGGTCTGAAACGGCCGGCGTTCTACTTCTACTTCGCCGGAAAACACGAAGTCGTCACCGAACTGCTCACCGGGATATTTCAGGACGACGTCTTCGCGATCGGGGGCTTTCTGGCAGGCGGTGGCGATCCGCGAAAGTCGGTGGCCGACGCCATGACTCGGACGTTCGAATCGTGGCACACCCACCGCACGCTGTTCCGGGCGATGCTCGACGCCCGTGACTCCGACCCCGAGGCGAGGGCGATCTGGGACCAGTGGCTGGCGCGGTACGAGGAGTTCGTCTGTGACTTCATCGCCACCCAGCCGACCATCGACATCCCCGACGCCCGGGCGCTGGCCCACGCGCTGATCACCATGAACGAACGCGTGCTCGACCGCCACATTCGTTCCGAGGACGGACCGGAGGCTGCCGGTCCGCTGCTCGCGGCTGTCATTCACATCTGGCATACGGCGTTATTCGGAGGAACGACACAATGACGTCCACCCGCATTCGGATACCGGTCGACGGCGGTTTCGTCGCGGCGCATCACTTTCCCGCGACGACGGCCGCGTTGACCGGCCTGGCAGGGCGCCCCTGCGTCGTCATGGCGCACGGGCTGGGTGCGACCCAGGACAGCGGACTGTTCGGGTTCGCCGAGGCGCTGGCTGACGCCGGTACCGAAGTCGTGACGTTCGACTACCGTCACTTCGCCGAATCCTCCGGAGAACCAAGGCAATTGATCGCACTGTCCCGGCAGGTCGATGACTACCACGCCGTGATCGACCACGCCCGGCGGCTCGAAAGCGTGGACCCGGCGCGGATCGTCGCGTGGGGTGTGTCGCTGTCCGGCGGGCATGTCATCCGCGTCGCCGCCGGTGACCCCCACCTCGCCGGGGTCATCTCGCTGACGCCGGCAACGGACGGCCTACCGGTCGTGGCCCAATCGCTGCGAACGCTCGGTCCCCGGTACGTCCTGCGAATGATGACCTATGGCGCGCGCGATCTCGCCGCCAAGCTGCTCCGCCAGCCGCCCGTGCTCATTCCGATCGTCGGCGCGCCGGGTGAGGTGGCCGGCTTGAGCGCCGAAGGAGCGGTCGACGGGATGTTCCGTATCGCCGGGCCCAGCTGGCGCAACGAGTTCGCCGCCCGGCTGGTCTTGGTCATGGGTGGCCACCGGCCGATCTCGAGCGCCAAACGCGTGACGTGCCCGGCCCTTGTGCAGATCGCCGATGACGACCGCACCGCCCCTCCCGCACCGGCTACCGCGGCCGCGACGCGGATGCGGGCGACGGTTCACCACTACCCTTGCGATCACTTCGACGTCTATCCCGGCGCGCCTTGGCACGACCGCGTTGTCAACGATCAGATCGCCTTCCTGAAACGCATTTTCGAGCCGGCCGAGTCCACCGTTTCGCGGAGTACGCGGCCCTCGGCTACTCCGTGATGTCGACCGCCACGAGGACTTGACGGACGATTACTGCGGGCGCTGGTCGTCGACGATCACGGTCCACATCCCGATCACGTTGCAGCGCCGTACGTTTGGCGGAGCCCCTTCCGGGCTGCACACAAGCCGACCGCTGTCGACGATGCGACCGGCCATCCGGGGCCACACATGGCCCAGCATCCCAGTACGGGCGCCGGCGAAGAGGAATTCGATCACTTCGCGCGAGAATTCCTCCACCCACGAAGATCGGCGAGACCGGTAGTGGACCGGCCGCGGTTTCGATACGACGGGCCTGGGTAGACGACCTCGGTCCTCTCGACAGGGTGGACGCTGAGAAGAGAATGCTCGTGACCGAACACAGCCCCGGCGCAGCACCCAGGCGGGACCGCGGTGCCCTCATCGGCAGCGGCGCGTTATGGCTGGCGAAGTGGTCGTTAGTCGTCGTGGCGATCGCTGCGGGCGTGGTGGTACTCGGTTGGCTCGCAGCCCAGCTGTGGGTGATCCTCCTGCCCGTCCTGCTCGCCGTCGTGCTGTGCACGGTGCTCTGGCCACCGGCACGCATCCTGATGGACGGCGCAGGCATACCGCCCGCCGCCGCGGCGCTGATGACGCTGCTGCTGTTCCTGGCGGTCGCGTCCGGTCTCATCGCGCTGATCATCCCCCCGCTGCTGAGCCAGATGCCTGCGCTGATCGACCAGGCGACGGAAGGCATCAACCGACTGCAGGACTGGATCGCCGGGCCCCCGCTCAACATGCGACAGGAGCAGCTGGAGCGCTTCGCCGACTCACTGGTCAACGCGGTGCGGGAACGGTCCTCGGCGGTCGCGACGGGTGTCATCAGCGGGGTCAGTACGGTCGGAAGCGTCCTCGTGACGCTGGTACTGACCGTCGTGCTCTCGTTCTTCGTCCTCAAAGACGGACGCAAATTTCTGCCCTGGCTCGTCGGACTGACCGGGCGGCGCGCCGGTCGGCACATGGAAATCGTGCTGAGCAGGATGTGGGACAACCTCGGCGGCTTTATCCGCGCGCAAACGGCAGTGGCTCTAATCGACGCGGTCTTCATCGGCGCCGGCCTAGTGGTCCTCGGCGTCCCGCTTGCGCCCGCCTTGGCCGTGCTGACCTTCATCGGTGCATTCGTTCCGTTCATCGGCGCCTTCGTCGCCGGAGCGCTCGCGGTGCTGATCGCATTGGTGGCCAACGGTTTCGTCAACGCACTGCTGGTCCTCGCCGTCATCATCGCCGTGCAGCAGATCGAAGGGAACGTGCTGCAGCCGTTGCTGCAGAGCCGCGTGATGAAGTTGCACGCAGCGGTGGTGCTGCTCGCGGTGACCGCGGGCGGCGCGTTGTACGGGATCGTCGGCGCCTTCCTCGCCGTCCCGACGGTGGCGATGCTGACGGTGCTCGCCCGCTACGTCAACGAGCAGATCGATCAGCGGGCCGCGGGCGACGCGATTGGTACCGAGCCGGACCCCTGACACCGCACGCCTGGACCGATCGGCCCGCGTCATCATTCGGAAAGAATTTGACGGTTAGCGACCGCTTATTCTGTCAATACCCCACCGCATCGAAGATGCATCGTCTCCGGCGAGACGTGCACACGTCTAACAGGTCGGAAGCGACGAGGTGAGTCATAGACGGACTGGTGGAGCCCGCCCGCGCAGCGCTGCGCTCCGTTCAACTCAGCACAGCTGCGGTTTCCCGAGCGAACCTTAGGACCTGATATGCCCGCAGCCGTCGCCATCGACTTCTTTCTCGCCCTCGCGGTCATCCTCGTCGCATGCCGGGTCGTCGGCCTGATCGCCCAACGCCTGGGCCAACCGCAGGTCGTCGGCGAGATGATCGCCGGCGTCATCCTCGGCCCGTCGCTGCTGGGGCGAATCGCCCCGGGCCTTCAGGCGGAACTGTTTCCTTCGGGTGAAGCGAACGTCGTGTTGTACACCGCCGCGCAGATCGGCCTCGTCCTCTACATGTTCCTCGTCGGGCTCAACTTCGACGTCGACCTGATCAAGCACCGCGCAGGCACTGCGGCGACCGTCTCGGCCGCGGGCATCTTCGCCCCGCTCGTCCTCGGGGCGCTCGTCGCGATCCCATTGATGACCGGAGACGACTTCTTCGGTGAAGGCGTCACACCGCTCATGGCGATGTTGTTCCTCGGCGCCTCGATCGCGATCACGGCGTTCCCTATGCTCGCCCGAATCATCTTCGAAACTCGGCTGACCGGAACGGGTCTGGGCACCCTCGCGCTCGCCTGCGGCGCGACCGACGACGCGATCTCCTGGTGCATCCTCGCCGTCGTGCTCGCCATCCACCAGGGCGACCCGACGATCGCGTTGATCGCCATCGTCGGTGGCGCGGCCTACACCGTGCTGCTCCTCACCGCGGGGCGCAGGGCGCTCGGTGTGTTCGGCACCGTGACCGAACGCCGCAACACCGTCACCCCGACGATGTTGAGCGTCGTGCTGATCCTTCTCATGGGCTGCGCCTGGTTCACCGATGTCATCGGGATCTACGCGATCTTCGGTGCGTTCGTCCTCGGTGTCGCCATGCCGTCCGGTTTGTTCGCCGAGAAGATCACAGGCTCCCTCGAACCGCTCACCACCACGTTCCTTCTGCCGTTGTTCTTCGTCTACTCCGGGCTCAACACCGAAATCGGTCTCGTGAACACGCCGACGCTGTGGGCGGTGACGTTGGGCATCCTCGTTGTGGCGATCGCGGGTAAGGGGCTGGCCTGCACACTGGCCGCCCGGTTGCGGAAGGTTCCGCTGAGGGAGTCCGTCGCGCTCGGGTCGTTGATGAACGCACGCGGGTTGATCGAACTCATCCTGCTCAACATCGGCCTCGAGGCGGGCATCATCACCCCGACCCTCTTCACGATCCTGGTGTTGGTCGCCATCATCACCACCCTGATGGCGACGCCGATCTTCAACTACGTCTACGGGCGCCACCGGACTCCGGCCGACGCCACGCCGCAGCAGGCGGACCTGGCGGGCGTAGCCGTCGAGGGAAGGTGATCTCCAGTGCGAGAGAAACTGTCACAACTCGGCCCCGAGGCCAGGGCCGCGCTCGCCCGCAAGATTCGAAACCGGTTGTCAGACACCGCAACCACCAACACCGACCACGATGTCGCCGTCATCGGTGGCGGCGCCGCCGCGTTGACACTCGCGCTGGAGCTACGCTCCGCACGCCCGGGGACCGGGATCGTGCTCATCGAACCGACGTCGCGACCCGTTCCCGAGATCACCCACACGGTGGGGGAGTCGACGGTGGAGGTGTCCGCGCACTATCTCCGCGAACGCCTCGGCCTGGCCGACCACCTGAACACCGAGCAGATCCGCAAGATGGGGTTGCGGATGTTCTTCTCGCACAACGGCAACACCGACATCGCAAGCCGCGTCGAACTCGGCAGCTCCTCGTTCGTACCCCAGGTGACCTACCAGATCGACCGCGGCAGGCTCGAGAACGAACTCGCCCGCCGGTGTGCGGCAGAGGGCATCGCGGTCGTCCGCGGGCGCGTGCGCGCCGTGGAATTCGCCGACGACGGCCACACCATCTGCTACCAGGACGGCGACGACACGATGCGCACGACGGCACGCTGGGTCGTCGACGCGTCCGGACGGAACCGGACGTTGTCACGCCAGCTGGAGCTCAAGCGCGCCACCGGCCACCATTGCAACGCGGCCTGGTTTCGCGTCAAGGCCGAACTCGATGTCGGACGGTGGAGCGACGACGTCGACTGGCAGTCGCGCCTCGTCGAAGGCGACCGGGCGTTGTCGACGAATCACCTGATGGGCGAGGGCTATTGGGTGTGGCTCATCCGGCTCGCCTCCGGCGCCACCAGCGTCGGTATCGTCGCCGACCCGGACCATCACGCGTTCGACGAGTTCAACACGCTGGACAAGGCCAAAGCGTGGATCCGCGAACACGAGCCGCAGTGCGCCGACGAGATCGCGCGATACAACGACCAGATCATGGACTTCCGAGTCATGAAGCACTACAGCCACGCCGCCACGAAGGTCTTCGACGGCGCGGCCCGCTGGTGCCTCACCGGCGACGCCGGAGTGTTCCTCGACCCGTTGTATTCCTCGGGACTGGACCTGGTCGCGATCGGCAACGGTCTCATCACCGACATGGTTGTGCGCGACCTCGACGGCGAGGACGTGATCGCCAGGGCGGCCATCAGCGATTCGCTGTTCCGGTCACTGGCCGACATGTGGCTGGCGGTGTACGAGCGGCAGTACACGCTCATGGGAACGCCGACCGTGATGTCGGCCAAGATCATCTGGGACGTCGCGTTCTACTGGGGGTTCATCGGCCTGCTCTACCGCAACGGCCGATTCGTCAGCGTCGCCGACGACCCGGCCGTCGTGCCGCACCTCGACGGGTTGATCACGCTGAGCAACCGCGTGCAACGGTTCTTCCGCGAGTGGGCCGCGGTGGAGGGGCGCGAATCGTCCGTGGGGTTCGTCGACCTGTACTCGCCGCTGAACTTCATGGTGACACTGCACGAGGCAATGATGGAACCGGCGCCCGACTTCGCCGACCGGTTCGACGCCAACGGCCGATTGTTGCGCCAACTGGCGGGTCAGCTCGTCGAGAAGGTTCTCGCCGACAAATCCGCGCTGTTCGACGACGACGACGCCGTCGCGCAGGTCCAGGAGTGGCAACGCGATTCCCTGCTGAGGGAACTCCGCTTCGCGTATCGCCAAGAGCAGCACAACAATCCGGTCAGTTCCGGCTGGATTTCCACCGCTATCCGTGAGTTGCAGGTATGACGACGACCGAAAACCACCACCGGCCTGCACCGCTCGCGGTGGTCGGAATCGGCTGCCGTTTACCGGGCGGGGTGGAATCCGCCGAGGACTTCTGGCGTCTACTGACCGACGGCGTGGACGCCACCCGCGACGTTCCCGAATCACGCTGGAACGCAGACCGATTCCACGACCCCAACCCGAAGAAGGTCGGGAAGATGGTCACCCGCCGGGGCGGTTTCCTCGACACCATCGACCAGTTCGATCCGCAGTTCTTCGGGATCTCGCCGCGCGAGGCGCATTCCATCGACCCGCAGCAGCGCCTGATGCTGCAGACCACGTGGGAGGCGCTGGAAGACGGGGGCCTCGCGCCGACCCACCTGGCCGGAACCGACGTCGGCGTGTTCATCGGCGGCTTCACCCTCGACTACCAACTGCTGCAGAACCAGGGCCGCGGCAGCCGCTACCAGTTCAAGACGCATTCGGCCGCCGGGATGATGATGACGATGCTGGCGAACCGGATCTCGTTCGCCTTCGACTTCCGCGGACCCAGCATGACGATCGACACGGCGTGCTCGAGTTCACTGGTCGCGGTACACCTCGCGGCGCAGAGCATCTGGAACGGTGAGAGCTCGCTCGCCCTTGCCGGCGGCGTCAACATCATGATCGGGCCCAACACCGCGATCGCCGAGTCCAAGAGCGGATTCCTCAGCCCCGACGGCCGCTGCAAGGCGTTCGACGAGTCCGCCGACGGTTACGCACGCGCCGAGGGCGGCGCCGTCGTCGTCATCAAGCCGCTCGACCAGGCGCTGCGCGACGGCGACGACATCTACGCGCAGATCCTCGGGACCGCGGTGTCCCAGGACGGCCGCACGGACGGCATCACCGTGCCCCGCGCCGAGGCACAGTCCGCGGCGATCACGTCAGCACTACGCCGGGCAGGCGTAAGAGCCCGAGACGTCGGCTACGTCGAAGCCCACGGGACCGGGACACCCGTCGGCGATCCGGTGGAGACCCGCGCCCTGGCCGCGGCGCTGACGTCCGATCGGACCGACCCACTGCCGATCGGGTCCGTCAAGACCAACATCGGCCACCTCGAAGCGGGCGCCGGGGTCGCGGGGCTGATCAAAACCTCACTCGTCCTCAAGCACGGGTACATCCCCGCGCATCTCCATCTCGAAAACCCCAGCGGCCAAATTCCTTTCGCCGAACTCAAGCTCGACGTCCCACGCACCGCCCGGCCGTTCCCCGGGGACGGACCGCGGATCGCCGGGGTGAACTCGTTCGGATTCGGCGGCACCAACGCCCACGCGGTGCTCGCCGAACCACCGACCGCTGCACGGCCACCGGCCTCGGCCGATGAGCCGCCGCTCACCCTCCTGCCGATCTCGGCGCGCAGCGAGGAGGCCCTGGTGGCAGTTGCGGGCCGGTTGGCCGACCACCTGGACGCCGACCCGGCCGTCACCATGGCCGACCTCAGATACACGCTGTCGCAGCGACGCTCACATCTGAGCCATCGCCACACGCTGGTCACCCACGGTGTCTCCGACGCTCGCGACCAACTGCGCGCCCTCGCCGACGGCGGCCAGATCGCGGCGGCCCGCACATCCTCGGCGACGCCCAAGCTGGCGTTCGTCTGCTCCGGTATGGGCCCGCAATGGTGGAAGATGTGCCGCGGACTCCTCGGCGTCTTGCCCGCCTTCACCGAAGGCATCGCGCGCAGCGACCGCGAGCTGGCCCGCCACACCGACTGGTCGCTGCTCGAGGAACTCCGGCGCGACGAAAGTGACTCGCGGATGGGCGAAACGGAGTTCGCCCAGCCCGCGAACTTCGCCGTCCAGATCGCGCTCGCCGCACAACTCGAAGAGTTCGGCATCCGACCCGACGCGGTCGTCGGCCACAGCGCGGGTGAGGTGGCCGCCCACCATCTCGCCGGCCTGCTGAGCTTCGAGCAGGCGATCGAGGTCATCTACCACCGCAGCAGGCTCCAGCAACGCACCAGCGGTCAGGGCCGCATGCTCGCCGTCGGGCTGGACGCCGAATCGCTGATGGCGGCGTTGGACGACGCGACCCGCGAGGAGTTCGGCCGGCGGGTCTCGGTAGCCGCGATCAACAGCCCCTCCGCGGTCACCATCGCCGGTGACGGCGAGGTGCTCGACGCCATCGCCCACCGGTTGGACGACGCCGGGGTCTTTCGCCGGTACCTCACGGGCAAGGTGCCCTATCACACACACTACATGGACGCGATCAGAAGCGATCTCCACGACGCCCTCGACGGCTTGTCGTCCAAGCCGGCGGAGCTTCCGCTCTACTCGACGGTCACCGGCGACCGGCTGGACGAATATCGCTCCGGCGCCGCCTACTGGTGGCAGAACACCCGCGCCACAGTCCTTTTCGAACCGGCAGCGCGCCGCATGCTCGACGACGGCTACACCCACTTCGTCGAGCTCGGTCCGCATCCGGTACTGGCGGCCTCGATCCTGGAGATCGCCGGCGCACAGAAGACGCTCGTGCAGCCCATGCAGCGACGCCACGACGACGACGTGCGCACGTTCATGACCGGCCTCGGTGTGCTGCACGACCACGGCCACGACATCGACTGGGCGACGCTCTACCCCCGCGGGGGAGCCCGGCTACTCAAGCTGCCGAGCTACCCGTGGCAGTCGCGGCGGTACTGGAACGAGACCCAAGAGGCGACCGAGTCCCTGCACTATCACCCCGTGCACCCGCTGCTCGGCCAACCGGTCAGCGCCGTGCACCCGACCTGGGAGATCGAGTTGAGCACCGCGCTGGTGCCGTTCCTCGCCGACCACAGGGTCCAGGGCAGCGTCGTCGTACCCGGCGCGCTGTACATCGAAATGGCGCTCGCGGCGGGCAGGAAAACCTACGGCGCCGAACTCGGTGTCGACGATCTCGTGCTGCACCGTGCCCTCATCCTCGACGACACCTGCGATCCCATCCTGCGCACCACGCTCAACCAGGACACCGGGACCCTCGAGTTCGCCGCGTTCACCGCGACGGCCGACGGCGAGCTGAAGTGGACGATCACCGCGACGGCCGAACTCACCACGCTGCCGAAGTCCCCGCGCGGGCGAACGGTGCCGCCAGAAGTGTTGTCGGCCAACGCGGTCACCGGTGACGAGTTCTACGCCCTCACCGAGGAAATCGGGTTCGACTACGGCGAGGCGTTCCGAGCAGTCACCGGGCTCACGGCGGGCGAGGGCTGGGTGGTCGCGGAGATGGACATCCCGGCGCCCATCGTCGACGACCTCGACGACTATCGCTTCCACCCGGCGCTGATCGACGGCGCCTTCCAAACCCTGTTCGGCGCAACACTTTCCGGAAGCGGTGCCACCGACAGCCCGTTCCTGCCCACGCGCATCCGGCGCAGCGCCGTGTACGACAGCCCCAAGGGGGACATGACGGTGCGACTGGCCGTCAGGTCGGCGACCGCGGAGGAGATCGAAAGCGACATCACGATCTGCGACCACCGAGGCGAACCGCTCGCGGTCTTCGAGGGTTTCACGGTGCGGTCACTGAGCGCCTCGACACGGATGTCCCCGGAGCGAATCGACAAGGGGCTCTACGAACTCCACTGGGTCCCGGCACCCGAACTCGCCGGAGACCGGCAGGTCGACCCCTCCTCGTTCCTCGTGTTCGTCGACGACAGCGGGTTCGGCACCGCGCTCGCCGACCGGTTGCGGCACGGCGGCCACCGCGTATGCACCGTCGCACACCGCCCTGTCGACGCCCTGACCGCGATCGACGACGGGTATGCGATCGACGAGCGGTCCGCCGAGCAGATGACCGAACTGTTCGACCGGCATCTCGCCGAAGACGGTGAACTGACCGGCGTCATCGACTGCTGGGCAATCGATCTCGAGCACGACCCGCAGGCGTCGGTCGCGAAAGCAAACGACCACCTCGGCACCCTCGCCGTCCTGCGTATCGCCAAGGCGCTCGCCGCGCACGACACCGTCAGCCCGCGCCTGTATCTCCTCACGGCGAACGCACAACCGGCGCTGGGCACCGAACCGCTGGCCGTCGACCAGTCCGCCGTGTGGGGTTTGGGCCGGGTGATCGGACACCAGGAGTTCGTCGAGCGCTGGGGCGGACTCATCGACATCGACATCGATTTCGGGAACGCCCACGACATCGACGACACCGCAGCGCGTGTCTGCACGCACATCCTCGATCCGCAATCCGAGGACCAGGCCGCGATCCGCGGCGACGTCATCCTGGTTCCGCGGCTGCGTCCGAGCGCCAACCTCACGAAACCCTTCCCCACCAAGCTTTCTCCCACCGCAACCTACGTCGTCACCGGCGGAACCGGAGCCCTCGGGCGCACCGTGGCCACCTACCTCGCCGAGCACGGCGCACGACACATCACCTTGCTCAGCAGGAGCGGGCTGCCGCCGCGCAACCAATGGTCGGGCATGACCCCTGATGATCCGCAGTTCGCCGGTATCGAGGCGGTCCGTTCCGTGGAACGCCTCGGAGCGCAGGTGAGTGTCGCCAGCGTCGATATCACCGACATCGACCAGGTGTCGGCCTGGTTGGCCGAGCACAACCGCGGCGGCGACAGGCCGGTGCGCGGCATCATCCACGCGGCCGGATCCGTCCACGACCAACTTCTGGTCAACGTCGGCGAAGACGACTTCCTGAAGGTGATTGGTCCCAAGGTCACCGGCACCCGGGTGCTGCACACCGCATTCGCCGAGCAGGAACTCGACTTCTTCGTGATGTTCGGGTCCGCAGGCTCGGTGATCGCCTCACCCGGGCAGGGCAACTACGCCGCCGCCAACGCGTTTCTCGACGTCTTCGCGCATCACCGGCAGGCGCAGGGACTGCCGGCGCTCACCATCGGCTGGGGCCCGTGGTCGGTGGGCATGGTCGAAGACCTGAACCTCGAAAACGTCTACGCCATGCGGGGAATCGAGTTGATCACACCCGCCACCGGATCGCTGATCCTCGACCGGCTGATCAATCAGGCCGTCCCCAACGTCGTCGCCATCAGCGCCGACTGGAACCGTGCCCGCCAACTCCTGGGCGGCCACCTGCCCAAGATGTTCGCCGAACTCGACGCGGCGACCGCAACGAACGCCGAAGGCAGTGCGGACGGGTCGATCCTGGACGTGCTCGCGCACACGCCGGAGCCCGAGCGTCTCAATGTGATCGTCGACCAGGTCGAACGGTTGGTCGCCGCCGTCTTCGACTGTGCCGTTACCGATTTCGGCAACGACGACATGCTCGATGACATCGGCCTGGACTCGATGATGGCGATGGACTTCAGGGTCAGGATCAACACCACGTTCTCGATCGATCTGCCGGTGCTGGAGATCCTCAAGGGTGTCAGCGTCGACTCGCTGGCCGCACGCGTGCTCGACGAACTGCACACGATCCACGGGGCAACGCAGGCGACACCGTCCCCGCAGGAACCGGCCGCCGCCGCCGACGACGTGGACCGGCTGATCGACGGCATGTCGGAGGCCGATCTGCGAGACCTGCTGGCCGAACTCGAGGGTTGACGATGGCCAATTCGACGGCGGTGCACGTGCGGGGGCTTTCGAAGGCCTACGGACCGAACCCGGCGGTCCGCGACCTCGACCTCGACGTCGACCACGGCGAGATCTTCGCCATCCTCGGCCCCAACGGCGCCGGCAAGTCCACGACCATAGAGATCCTGGAGGGCAACCGGACCCGCGACTCCGGCACCGTGCGCGTGCTGGGGGAGGACCCCGGCTCGGCAGGCCGCAGCTGGCGGGCCCGCATCGGCATCGTGCTGCAGGAGGTCAGTGACGCCGGGATGCTCACGGTGCGTGAGACGGTGGAAATGTTCACCAGCTGCTACAGCATCGCCCGCGGCGCACACGAGGTGCTGGAACTCGTCGGCCTCGACGCCGTCGCCGGCTCGCGGGTGCGGGCGCTCTCGGGTGGGCAACGCCGTCGCCTCGACGTCGCGCTCGGCATCGTCGGCCGACCCGAACTGCTCTTTCTCGACGAGCCCACAACGGGTTTCGATCCCGAAGCGCGGCGGCAGTTCTGGCAACTCATCAAGTTGCTGGCCGCCGACGGCACCACCGTCCTGCTGACCACGCACTACCTCGAAGAGGCCGCAGCACTGGCCGACCGCGTCGCGGTGATCGCCGACGGCCGGGTCGTGGCGGTCGACTCGCCGGGACGCCTGACCGAACACGTCAACTCCGCGGCCACCGTGCGGTGGTTCGACGGCGCCGAGTTCCGCGTGGAGACAACGGACTTCCCGACCGAACTGGTGCGGCGCCACAGTCGCGACGGTGCGGAATTGGCGCAGCTGACCATCAGCCGGCCCACGCTCGAAGACGCCTACCTGCATCTGATCGGCCAGCCATGATGGACACCCAACACGTCGTATCCGCCTCACCGCCGCGCCACCGCGCCACCGCGGAGCGCACCGTTCCGTCGGCGGTGCGTATCGGATGGTCACGGATCGTCCCCGAGCTGAAGATGTTCTACCGCAGGCCCGAACAGATGGTCCTGACGTTCTCCATGCCCGCCGTGATCTGTCTGCTGCTCGGTTCGATCTTCTCGGCGAAGCTCCCCGACAACGAGACCAGCACCGGTGCGGTGATCGCGGCGAGCATGCTCGCCTACGGCATCCTGTCTACGTCGTTCGTCAACCTCGGAATCAGCATCGCCGCCGATCGGGAGACCGGAGCGCTGCGTCGGCTGCGGGGCACACCGGCGACCGCGTCGTCGTACTTCATCGGCAAGATCGCGTTGGTCGCCGTCGTCAGCTTCGCCGAGGCCGTTCTGCTGTTGATCGTGGGGGTGTTCGTCTTCGGTCTGCACCTGCCGACCGATGCGGTCGGATGGTTCACCCTCGCTTGGGTGTCGATACTCGGCATCGTCAGCTGCTCGCTGCTGGGCATTTTCATCAGCAACCTGGCGAGCAACGCGGTGTCGGCCGCCGTCCTCACCAACGGCCCGTCGGTGGCACTTCAGTTCGTCTCGGGAACGTACGTGCCGCTGATGATCCTGCCGGCCTGGATGCTGGTGATCGGCTCGCTGTTCCCGGTGAAGTGGATGGCCCAGGGATTCCGGTCGGTGCTTCTGCCTGCGGAGATGGTCGCGCTGGAACCGGCGGGCAGCTGGGAGCACTGGCGCATCTTCCTCGTGCTGGCCGCGTGGAGCGTCGCCGGACTCGTCGGGTGCCTTGCGGTGTTCCGGTGGTCCGACCGGACCTGACGCGGTCTACGGCTAACGCAGGCCCGGTCACCGTCGATAACCGAGACATGGCCTCCTTCCGTGCCCTCGGCGCACTCGTGCTCGCACTCGTCGCGCCATGGCCGGCTGCGGCGACGGCGCACGCCGATGCCGCCGCACAGCTGGACCCGGTGCCCGTGGTGGCTTCGCCGACATGTGGGGGAAACGTCAGAGCGGAGGCGCAAGTGGAGCCCGTGCAGCTCGACGGCAGGCCGGATAACGGTGTGCGCGTCGCGATCCACTACGACGCCGGAATCTACGATGGCTCCTGTGCGCTGACCGTCACGGCCGCGTGGAAGAACCTCGACACCGGCGCATCGGGAAGCGACGACATCACCGCGGTATCGACCATCGACGGACACTACGGCTTCATCGGCTACGCCAATACCAGGTTCGCGACCGGCAGGGGCACCGTCGTCGTGACGCTCAGCTCACACCCGGGTGAGGAGATGCGGCTCACCGCCTGAGGCCCCATCCCACGGCTGACCGTGACTAGAGTCCGTGGCATGTCACTGGCAGCGCAGCTGTGGACCGAGAACGCCGAAGTGGTGGCCGAGGTGTTGGCCAACCCGTTCGTAAGGGGAATCGGAGACGGGTCGCTGGAGCGCGACTTGTTCGCCGGCTACATCGCCCAGGACGCGTTCTTCCTCGAATCCTTCGCTCGCGCATATGGTCTGGCACTCGCACGGAGCTCGGATACGGACACCTTGCTGACCTTCGCGGACCTTCTCGCCGGAGTGCGTGAGGAACTCGGCTTACACGCGTCCTATGCCGCGTCGTGGGGTATCGACATGACCGACGTCGAACCCGCCGCCGCAACGCTGGCCTACACCGAGTTCCTGTTGGCCACCGCCGCCACCGCCGAGGTCGGGGTGGTGTGCGCGGCGATGACACCGTGCATGCGGCTGTATGCACACATCGGGGTCACGCTCGACGGCCAGACCGCCGGGCCGTACGCGCAATGGGTGCAGACGTACGCCGATCCCGGTTTCGACGAGGTGGCGTCGCTACTGGAAAGGCTGCTCGATCGGCAGGCCCGCGACATCCCGGCGGCGCGGACGGCCTACCGGCGCGCGATGCGGCTGGAGCTCGCGTTCTTCGACGCGGCCCTGACGCGGTGAGCGATCAGACGTAACGCGGGCGCCCGGCCAGCGCACCGAGCACGATCTGCACCACGTACACCCCGCCGAACATCACCCACGGCACCGTCCAGCCGTGCGTGACGTCGTGCAGAAGGCCGAACAGGAAGGGGCCCACGCCCGCGATCAGATAGCCGAATCCCTGTGCCATCCCGGACAATTGGGCGGTGTCGGCGGCGTCGCGGGCGCGCAGCGCGATGACCGCGAGTGCTAAGGCGAACACGCCCATGCCGATACCGATCAGCACGCTCCACAACAGGGGTTGCGCGGCGGGCGCGATCATCAGGCCCAGCGTGCCCGCCAGGCCCACGACGCCCAGCCCGACGATCCATGCGCTCTGTCCGCGGCTGCGCGCGGCCAACGGTGCGATCACCAACGCGATGGGCACGCCGACCAGCGATGTGAGCCCGACGAGCAGGCCGGCCTGCGTCTTGTCGACCCCGTTGTCGATGAACACCTGTGGCAGCCAACCCATCACGATGTAGGCCATCAACGACTGGCAGCCGAAGAACAGGGTGACCGTCCACGCCAACCGGTTTCGCAGCAGCGAGCGTCGCCCGCCGACGGGGGTGGTGTGCGCCGCCCACGTGCCGCCGTGCCGTCGCGATGTCGGCAACCAGGCCACCAGCGCGACGAAGGAGACCGCGGCCCACGCGGCGAGCGCGGCGCGCCACCCGCCGAGGGGGTCTTCCAGTCCGGGCGTCACCGCCGACCCGAGCGCACCGCCGCCTTGCAGCGCGGCGGTGTAGATCCCGGTCATCAGGCCGACGCGTGCGGGGAACGACCCCTTGATCACGACGGGGATCAACACATTGGCCAACGCGATGCCCGCGCATGCGACCAGCGTCGCCGCGATCACGGTGTGCGGACCGTCGAGGGTGCGAGCGACCAGTCCGACGGTGATCGCCGCCAGGGCGGCGGAGACGGTGCGCCCCAGACCGATGCGGGCGGCCAGGCGGGGCGCGGTGAGTCCCGCGACCGCGAAGCACAGCGCGGGCAGGGTGGTGAGCAGTCCGGCCCACGTCGCCGAGACCCCGAGTTCGGCCCGCATCTCGCCGAGCAGGGGGGCGACGCTGGTGACGGCGGGCCGCAGGTTCAGGGCCGTAAGCACGACGGCCACCGCCAGCAGGGCACCGCCCGCGACCAGCGGAATCGGGGCGGGATCGGAGGCGGCGGTGCTCCTTGTGTCAGGCATCGTCGACAGCTCGGTGTCTTCATCCCGCTGATCGACGCGCATCCTGCTAATGTGCCATACATCCCATGATTGGTTGAAAGGATGTCTCTGTGCCGTTGGTCACCGCGCGGCGGACCGGCCTCGTCGAGCAGGTCATCGAGCAGTTGCGGGCCTCGGTCACCCGCGGCGAGTGGCCGGTCGGGCAGCGCATCCCCAACGAGACGGACCTGGTCGGATCGCTCGGCGTCGGCCGCAACACCGTGCGCGAGGCGGTGCGGGCGCTGGCGCACGCAGGCATCCTCGAGGTGCGGCAGGGCGACGGCACCTATGTCCGAGCCACCAGCGAGGTGTCGGGTGCGCTGGGCCGGCTCTGCGGTGCCGAGTGGCGCGAGGTGCTCGCGGTGCGGCGCGCGCTCGAGGCCGAGGGCGCCCGTGCGGCCGCGGCGCACCGTACCGACGACGACCTGGCCGAGTTGCGGGCGCTACTCGATCACCGCGACGCATGCCTGGCCGGGGGAGACACCGACGAATTCGCCCGCGCCGACGCAGAATTCCACTTGGCCGTCGTGCGCAGCTCGCACAACGCCACGCTCACCGAGCTGTACCGGGGGCTGATGGAGGCCATCACGGCCAGTGTCGCGAGCGGGCAGGACGCCTCGGTCGAGGTCGTCGATCACGGTGTGCTGCTGGAACATATCGCCGCGGGTGACGGCGAACGTGCCGCCCGCACGGCCGCCGAGATCATCGACGGAGTGCTTGCCGACCTGCCCGCCAACGGCGACTGCTGAAGCGGCGCTACTCCCGGGCCGCGCGCCTGCTGCCCAGCGCGACGACCAGGGCGGCGGCCGCCAACGACAGCGTGCCCACCACCCACATCGCCACCCTGCTGTTGCCCGTCAGGTCGGTCAGCCAGCCGGTGATGTACGGACCGCCGAACCCGCTCAGATTGCCGAGCGAGTTGATCAGCGCGATACCACCGGCGGCCGCGGCCCCGGTCAGGAAAGCCGATGGCAGAGACCAGAACACGGGTAGCGCGCACATGACCGCGCAGGTGCACAGCGTGACGGCCAGCATCGCCAGGTAGACGTCGGTCATGTACAGGGCCGCAGGGATGGCGATACCTCCGACGATCGCCGGAATCGCGACATGCCATACGCGCTCGCCCGTGCGGTCGGAGTGCCACGCCCATGGCACCATGACGATCGCGGCCACGACGTACGGAATCGACGTGACCAGCCCGCGCTGGATCACGTCGAGATGGACGCCGTACTCCTCCTGAAATCCGGCGACGATGGTGGGCAAGAAGAAGCCGACCGCGTAGAGCCCGTAGGTGATCCCGAAGTAGATGAACGCCAGGGCCAGGATGCGCGGATGGGTCAGCGCCTTCTTCAACGGCCAGTGGCCGGCGCTCTCGGCGATCGCGCGCTCGTCGTCCAAAGTTCTTTCCAGCCAGCGCTTCTCGTCGGTGCGCAGCCAGTCCGCGGCACCGGGCCGGTCGGTGAGGTAGAACCAGCAGATCACGCCGAGTATGACCGCGGGCAGTCCCTCGACCAGAAACATGAATCGCCAGCCGGCGAGTCCGAACATCCCGTGGCCCCAGTCGATGATCAGCGATGAGATCGTCGATCCGACCGCTGTCGAGACCGGTACGGCGACCATGAACAGCGACACCGCCCGCGACCGCTGCTTCTCGGGGAACCAGAACGTGAGATAGAGGATGATGCCGGGAAAGAAGCCCGCCTCGGCGACGCCGAGCAGGAAGCGCAGGACGATGAGCGTCTCGGCGTTGGGTACGAAAGCGATTGCGGCGCTGATGATTCCCCAGCTGACCATGATCCGCGCGAGCCAGCGGCGGCCGCCGAACTTGTGCAGGGCGATGTTGCTGGGCACCTCGAGCAGCAGATAGCCCAGAAAGAAGATGCCCGAGGCGAAGCCGAACATCTTCGCGCTCATACCGAGCTCGTCGTTCATCCCGTTCGGCCCGGCGAACGCGATGTTGACACGGTCGAGATAGTTGACGATGTAGAGCAATACCAGGAACGGGATCAGTCGCCAGGTGACCTTCGTCAGCGTCCTGTTCTCCACGGCGGGGTCCGGCAGGTAGGTGCTCACGACAGTCCTCCGGTCCCACGGTCGAGCGGCGCGTTCACAGGGAGGCTAAACGAGGCGTCCCCGGCCACGGCGACTTCTGCGGAACCGGATCACTTCAGGCTGGGCAGCAACACCTCGTCGACCAGGACGCGGACGGTCTCGTCGGTCGGAGGCCGCCCGGAGACCAGCGAACGGAACACCAGGTATCCCGGGAGCAGGTCGTAGATCTCGTCGTTGAGCTTCGACCCGTCGATCTCACCGCGCTCGATCGCGTCGCCGAGGACCTTGTTGATCACCATCTTGCGCTGATGGACGAATTCGTTCTGCATGGCCTCACTCAGCCGAGGGTTGTGCGACATCTCGTTGAGGACGGCGCGCATCGTGCTGCCGTGTTCGCACGCCTGCCGGCACACCGCTTCGCCCAGCGCCAGCAGGTCACCGCGCAATGATCCGGTGTTCGGGGGGACGTTGGTCACGCGCGTGCCCTCGATGAACGCGGCCAACACCAGGTCCGCCTTCGACGGCCAGCGGCGGTACACCGTCGCCTTGCTCGCTTTCGCCTGCGTGGCAACGGCTTCCACCGACAGCCGGTCGTAGCCGTGCTGCTGTAACAGCTGGAGCGTGATGGCCAGCAACTCGGCCTCGCGCGGGGTCCAGCGCGAGCCGGACGAGGTAGCCGACTCGGCGTTGCTGGATCCGGACTTCACGCTCACTCCTCACCGCCCCTCTTCCAATATTTACGCGGGCGCCACCACGGGCCCGTCGAGGATAGCGGTTGCGACAGCCAGTACGGTACCGTACCGTTTCGAATTGGCCTCCATTCTTCGTGTGAGTACCCATTCCGAGGCCGGATCGTGGCAGCCGTCGAAAGGGGCGCCGGTGAGCGGTTTTTCGGTGGGAAGACTTGTGCGCCGGCGGTGGACGATCGTGGTCGCGGTCGTCGTCGTAGCGCTCGTCGCCTTCAGCATCTACCGCCTGCACGGCATCTTCGGATCCAACAACGTCGTTTCCAAGACCGGCGCCGAGGCATTGGAGAACACGGGCTTCAACCCCAAACGCGTTCTGCTGGAGGTCTTCGGCACTCCGGGCTCCGTCGCCACGGTCAACTTCCTCGACATCGACGCCCAGCCCCAGCGCGTCGACGACGTGCCCCTGCCGTGGTCGCACGAGTTGGTCACCGACGAACCGACCCTCTTCGTCGATCTGCGTGCACAAGGCGACGGTTCGGTCATCGGATGTCGCATCACCGTCAACGGGGTGGTCACGGACGAAAGGTCCTCCGACAACGTGAATGGATACATCTCGTGCCTGGACAAGACGGCGTGACCGCGCAGAGCACCGACGAGGGGGCACATCGCTCCGACGCCGCGGTGACGGGTTCGCGGCCCGCGCGTCTCATCCGTCGCCTGGCCCTGCCCATTCTGTTGATCTGGGTCGCGGTCGCCGCGGTCACCAACGTCGTGGGACCACAGCTCGAAGTGGTGGGCGCAGAGCGGTCGGTATCGCTGAACGCCGCCGATTCACCGTCGATCATGGCGATGCGCCACATCGGACAGGTCTTCGACGAATTCGATTCCGACAGCGCCGCGATGGTGGTGCTCGAGAGCGACCAACCCCTGGGCGCCGAGGCACACGAGTATTACGACGGCCTGGTGCGCCGGCTGGCCGCCGACACCAAACACGTTGAGCACATCCAGGACTTCTGGGGAGATCCGCTGACCGCGGGCGGCTCACAGAGCAAGGACGGCAAGGCCGCGCTGGTTCAGCTGTACCTCTCGGGCAACCAGGGCGAAGCGCTGGCCAACGAATCCGTCGACGCGGTGCGCGGGATCGTCGACAACACACCGCCACCGCCCGGGCTGCGGGTCTACGTGACCGGTGCGGCACCGCTCATCACCGACAACTTCGAGGTGGGTAGCGAAGGCACCCACAAGGTCACCGCCATCACCTTCCTCGTCATCGCGGTGATGCTGCTCATCGTCTACCGGTCCATCCTGACGACGCTGATCATGCTCGTCACGGTGTTCGTCGAACTCGCCGCCGCCCGAGGCGTGGTCGCGGTGCTCGCGGATTCCGGGCTCATCGGCCTGACGACGTATGCGACGAACCTGTTGACGCTGCTCGCGATCGCGGCAGGCACCGACTACGCGATCTTCGTGGCGGGCCGCTATCACGAGGCGCGCAACAAGGGCATGGACCGAGTCTCTGCGTACTACGACATGTATCGCGGGACCATTCACGTCATCCTCGGATCGGGGCTGACGATCGCCGGGGCGGTGGCCTGCCTCGCCTTCACCCGGCTCCCGTACTTCCAGACGCTCGGCATCCCCGCCGCCATCGGAGTCCTCGTGACGTTGTCGGCCGCGGTCACGCTGGGGCCGGCCGTCCTTCTGATCGCCACCCGCTTCGGGCTCATGGAGCCCAAACATGCGACCCGCGTGCGTGGTTGGCGCCGCATCGGCACCGCGATCGTGCGGTGGCCGGGCCCGATCCTCGCGGTCGCGACGTTGCTCGCACTCGTCGGCCTTCTCGCGCTGCCGGGCTACAAGACCAGCTACGACGCGCGCCCGTACCTGCCCGCCTCGGCGCCGGCGGTCGAGGGCTACACGGCCGCCGAGCGGCACTTCTCCGAGGCGCGCCTCAACCCGGAACTGTTGATGATCGAGACCGATCACGACATGCGTAATCCCGCCGACATGCTGATCCTCGAGCGCGTCGCCAAGGCCGTCCTGCACACCAAGGGCGTCAACCTCGTGCAGTCGATCACCAGGCCGCTGGGCACGCCGATCAGCCACAGCTCCATCCCTTTTCAGATCAGTGCCCAGAGCGCGAGCCAGATCATGAACCTGAGCTATCAGCAGGCGCGCGGCGCCGATCTGCTCAAGCAGGCCAACGAGATCAGCAACACCATCGACATCCTCAAACAGCAGGTGGCTCTGCAGCAGGCGAGTGCGGCCGCGACGCACGAGCAGACGCAGGCGTTCCACGACACGGTGACGATCGTGGAGGACCTGCGCGACAAGCTCGCCAACTTCGACGACCAGTTCCGGCCGATACGCAATTATTTCTACTGGGAGCCACACTGTTTCGACATTCCGATGTGCTCGGCCCTGCGATCGGTGTTCGACTCCCTGGACGGAATCGCCCTGCTGGCCGACCAGTTCGGCACCATCACCGCCAGTCTGGACAAGCTCGACGCCCTGCAGCCGAAACTGGTCGAACTCTTGCCGCCGCAGATCGCCATCCAGGAACGCAACCGCGACCTCACCCTGTCCAACTACGCCACCACCACGGGCATCAACGCCCAGAGTGACGAGGCACTGAAGAACTCGACGGCGATGGGTCAGGCGTTCGATCTGGCCAAGAACGACGACACGTTCTACCTGCCGCCGGAGGCGTTCGACAACCCCGACTTCAAACGCGGCTTGAAGCTGTTCCTCTCACCGGACGGCAAGGCCGCGCGGATGATCATCACGCATGAGGGGAAACCCGCCACGCCGGAGGGGATTTCGCACATCAACGCGATCAAGGACTCCGCGTTCGATGCGATCAAGGCCACCCCGTTGTCGGACGCGAAGATCTATGTCGCCGGGACCGCCTCGACCTACAAGGACATTCAGGACGGCGCCAAGTACGATCTGCTGATCGTCGCGCTGGCGGCGATGGCGCTCATCCTGTTGATCATGATGTTCATCACGCGCAGCCTGGTGGCCGCGGTCGTGATCGTCGGTACCGTCGCGCTGTCGTTGGGCGCATCGTTCGGCTTGTCGGTTCTGGTGTGGCAGTACATCTTCGGGATACAGCTCTACTGGATCGTGTTGGCGCTGGCCGTCATCCTGCTGCTGGCCGTGGGGGCCGACTACAACCTGCTGTTGATCTCGCGGTTCAAGGAGGAGATCGGCGCCGGACTCAACACCGGCATCATCCGTGCGATGGCCGGTACCGGCAGCGTGGTCACCGCGGCGGGGCTCGTCTTCGCCGCGACGATGTCGTCGTTCATCTTCAGCGACCTGGTGGTGCTCGGCCAGATCGGCACGACGATCGGCATGGGGTTGTTGTTCGACACGCTGATCGTCCGCTCCTTCATGACGCCGTCCATCGCGGCCCTGCTGGGCCGCTGGTTCTGGTGGCCGCTGAACGTGCGTCCGCGGCCGGCGAGCCGGATGCTGCGCCCGTACGGAACGCGCACCGAGGTGCGGACGCTCCTGCGGTCCGAGGACGGCTGATCGGACGCCTCGACCGCGCGCGGATGGGTGGGGTCAGGTTTCGAGTGGCGCCGTAAGGGAAACCTCCCGCCGCAGTGGGGCTCACGCCGGCGAGCGTGCTCGTGCCCCGGACCGCCACGATTTAGGAGAGCTTGATGGCCGACGACCGCGCACCGAAGGAAGCAGTCAAGGGGATGGTCGAGGAGGCCAAGGGCAAGGCCAAGGAGGCGGCGGGGGCGCTGATCGGCAACGAAGAGTTGAAGCGTGAAGGCAGGGCCGAACAGCACAATCCGTCGTACATTCCCGGGGCGCCCGGTCCTGAGGCGCCGTCGTTCGACGAGCCGACCGCCCCGCGCGAGCCGTTGCCTCCGAAGGCCGATCAGGTTGCGCCCGAGCTGCGCACGGCAACGGGTGCGACCGTCGACGGCCCGTTGACCGCCCGTGGCCAGCAGGAGGCATACCTCACCACCGCCCAGGGCGCGCGGTTGTACGACACCGACCACTCCCTCAAAGCCGGTGAGCGCGGGCCGACGCTGTTGCAGGACCACCACCTTCGCGAGAAGATCACGCACTTCGACCACGAACGCATTCCGGAGCGGGTGGTGCACGCGCGCGGCGCCGCCGCGCACGGTGTGTTCCGCGCCAACGGTGCGGCCGAGAAGATCTGCAAGGCGGAATTCCTGCGGTCAGGCGAAGAGACCGACGTCTTCGTTCGCTTCTCGACGGTGCTCGGTTCGCGCGGATCTGCCGATACGGTGCGTGACACCCGCGGTTTCGCCACCAAGTTCTATACGCACCAGGGCACCTTCGACCTCGTCGGCAACAACATCCCGGTGTTCTTCATCCAGGACGGCATCAAGTTCCCCGACGTCGTGCACGCGGCCAAGCCGCACCCGGACCGGGAGATCCCGCAGGCGCAGAGCGCTCACGACACCTTCTGGGACTTCGTGTCGCTGCACACCGAAGCCCAGGCGCACACCATGTGGAACATGTCCGACCGCGGAATTCCGCGGTCCTACCGGATGATGGAGGGCTTCGGCGTCCACACGTTCCGGCTGACCGGACCGGACGGGTCGACTTCGCTGGTGAAGTTCCACTGGAAGCCGCGACTCGGCGTGCACTCGCAGGTCTGGGAAGAAGCCCAGATCACCGCCGGGGTGGACCCCGATTTCCACCGGCGCGACCTCGCGGACGCGATCGAGAAGGGCGTCTACCCCGAGTGGGACCTCGGCGTGCAGGTGCTTCCGGACACTCCCGAGCAGATGTTCGAGGGCATCGACCTGCTCGACCCGACGAAGATCGTCCCGGAGGAGTTGGCTCCGGTGAAGATCATCGGGACGCTTCAGCTCAACCGCAACGTCACCAACTTCTTCGCCGAGACCGAGCAGGTGGCGTTTCACCCGGGGCACCTGGTGCCGGGCATCGACATCACCGACGATCCGCTT
>NZ_LZJE01000053.1:0-1132 GCF_001666865.1 Mycobacterium sp. E136 | reverse complement strand
GTCCCCGCCTCGATAGTGCCGAACGCCACCTCGATGTCGCGGTCCGTGACGCGGCGGTCGAGGGTGCCGCGGACCTCTTGGATCTCGACGCCGAGGGCCTCGGCGACCATGCGGATCTGGCCTTGCCATTCGCCGGCGATCGCCCCGGGAAATGAGATCCACGGCTGGTAGTCGAGCGGTCGGCCGAATCCCAAAGCGTCGCTCATGATGTCGGAAACACCGTAGTCGTCGTACAGGCCTATCTCGTAGGCGTGGATCTTCTCGATCTGCGACGACTGTGTGCTCAGCACCAGCGGTAGGTAGTCGGCGACGAAGCCCGGCTCGATCCCCGAGGCGTACAACGAGACCTGGCCCTCCTTGGCGGCCGCGGACAACTGGTCGCGCCACTCGACCGGTTCGTAGGCGTGGGGGTTGACCAGGCGGGTGGTGCTGGTGGTCACCACGTTTATCCCTGCGCTGAGCAGCCTCACATAGTCCGGGACGGCCAGCGCATCACGTTCCGGCCCGCTGGCCGAATAGATGACACAATCGGGTTTGAGCCCGATCAGCGCATCCGCATCGGTGGTGGCGGCCACCCCGATCGGCTGCCCGTTGGCGAGTTCACCCGCGTCCTTGCCGTCCTTCTCGGGGGAGTGCACCCACACCCCGACGAGATCCAGGTCGGGTCTCTGTGAGATCGCGCGGATCGCGATCGACCCGACGCCGCCCGTCCCCCAGACCACGGTTCTCAGCGGTGTTTTCACGATTCCTCCGTTGCTGCGATTGACCCCGTCACCAGTGCGGCGCGCTCGAGATACTCGCGACCGATTCGTCGCCCTGCCGTCTCCCACACATCTGCACAGCGACCGAGTACAGCTCGGTCGTCGGCGCTCCCTCGGCGGGCGCCCGGATGTCGAACCGGAGCGTGAACATCAGCACCGCGACAAGGCCGGGGTATTCACGACGACCGACTCTAACCTAATCTTTGTTCTGGTTACCATTAATAGTGGATGCTATTCTCAGCGCTGGCTTTGTCGCCACACCGGGCTCCCGGAGGAGGATCGATGACCGGAGGTAAGCACCGCGTCGTGGTCTGGTCGACCGGCGGAATCGGCTCCATCGCGATCCGCGCGATCTCACAGAGACCCGACCT
>NZ_LZJE01000052.1:0-16346 GCF_001666865.1 Mycobacterium sp. E136 | reverse complement strand
AGCATTGCATGGATTCGCATGGGACTGGCGCCGAGGTCATTCAGGACTTGAAAACCTACTGCAAGGTGCCGCGATTCGTCGCTGTTGACCTTATTGAATACTTCCCCGCAAATTGGGTCGTCGACCTCATCAAGGAGAAATTTCAGCAGGGCCCCGTCCAGCGCGGTCTCCAGTGCGGGAATCGCGGCACCTTGCAGTAGGTTTTCAAGTCCTGAATGACCTCGGCGCCAGTCCCATGCGAATCCATGCAATCCAAACGGTCGGCGCTGTGATGGACCCCCGTATTCTCACTGGCGCGTTGCTGTATATACCGCTTCTCACGCGCATGTTGATGAATCTCAACGCGATGGGGCTATCCGAAGAGAAGCTGTACAACGCGGTGACGCGATATGGCAATGTCGGGGACCGCAGTGAGCACACGCGGAGGGTGCCTGGATATCACATCTTGAAGGCCCACATGTCCTCCTCGATCAAGCGGTCCCAACCCCTTCACTTCGTTTCCCAGCGCTTAGGCAATGCGATCGACATCTTCCCCGTGCAAGTACTCGGGCGACCGCCTTCATGGACGGATGAACTGACCTATGAACCGGTCGCTAAATGACGGACACGGTAACGACTTTGATCGTCGGCGCCGGCTTCGCGGGTATCGGTACGGCGATGAGAATGCTTCAAGCGGGCATTAACGACTTTGTCATCTTGGAGCGATCACATCGCATCGGGGGCACCTGGCGTGACAACACTTACCCCGGCGCCGCCTGCGACATTCCGTCATTGCTGTACTCCTACTCGTTCGAGCCGAACCCAGGCTGGACTCGCGCATACTCGGGGAGCGCAGAGATCCTCGCCTATATCGACGCGATTGTCGCGAAATACGATCTTGGGAGGTTCATTCATTTCGGTGCGGACGTGAGTGCACTGGAATTCGACGAGGATGCCGGAGAGTGGGTTGTCGACACGACCGGCGGCAGGCGGTATAGGGGCCGTTCAGTCGTGATGGCTAGCGGACCACTTGCTGACGCCAGTTTCCCGGATATTCGTGGCATCGAGTCGTACGAGGGGAAAAAGATTCACAGTGCTCGGTGGGACCACTCCTATGACATGAGCGGTAAGAGGGTGGCGGTTATCGGGACCGGGGCGAGCGCTGTGCAGATCGTTCCCGAATTGGTCCAGTTGGCGGCGTCGGTCAAGGTGTTTCAGAGGACGCCCGGCTGGGTCCTACCGAGGGTGAATTTCCGGCATCCGGCCTGGGCGCGTTCGACTTTCAAGCGCATGCCGGCAACCGAACAGGCCCTACGAGGTGCGTGGTTCTGGGCGCATGAGGTCATGGCCGTGGGCATGGTTTGGGATACCGCTGCCACATCTGTCATCCAAGCGGCCGCGAAGGCGAATCTGCGTCGGCAGGTGAAGGATACCTGGTTGAGACGTCAGCTAACACCGCAGTTCAGACCTGGGTGCAAACGCATGCTTATGACTAACGACTATTACCCTGCTCTCCAGGCCGATAACTGCAAACTCGTCAGCTGGCCGATCGCCACACTGGCTCCGAACGGAATTCGAACCGCCGACGGCATCGAGCATGAGGTGGACTGCATAGTATTCGCGACAGGCTTCGATGTGTGTAAACGCGGTACGCCATTTCCGATCCGAGGGCGCGACGGACGAAAACTCGAAGACGCGTGGTCTGAGGGGAGATTTGCCTACAAGAGCGTGAGTGTGGCCGGCTATCCGAATTTGTTCTTCACTTTCGGGCCTAATTCCGGTCCTGGCCACAACTCTGCCCTTCTATATATGGAGGCAGCAATCGATTACATCGTAAAAGCGATCGAGCTCTTGCGCGACGAAGGTAACGGAGTCCATACCCTGGATGTGAAAGAGGGTAGCCAAAACGCGTACCACTCCAATATTCAGCGGCGGTTACGACGCACGACATGGAACTCGGGTTGCAGCAGCTGGTATTTAACGGAGGACGGCTATAACGGCACGATGTATCCGGGCTTTGCGACTCAGTTCACCAGGGAACTGTCCCGTCTGGATATGCGGGATTACGACATCACTCGGCGTGACGATGCTGACCTGAAGTTGACACAAACACGCTGAACTGCAGCAGCGGATAGGGTAAACATCAAAGCGCACGTGAGGAAGTAATGGGTTCTGAGTCTGGGCAGCACTACAAAATTGTAATAGTCGGAGCCGGGTTTTCTGGGATTGGTACAGCCATCAGCCTGTTGAAGGCCGGATTTGCGGACTTTCTTATAGTCGATGACGCCGATGGCGTCGGCGGCACATGGCACTGGAATACGTATCCGGGAATAGCGGTCGATATTCCGTCCTATAGTTACCAGTTCTCTTATGAGATGCGAACATCCTGGTCACGTACTTACGCTCACGGGGATGAGTTGAAGGCTTATGCAGAGCGGTGTGTAGAAAAATACGGACTCCAAAATTACATCCGGTTCAACACGACTGTGGACGAAGCCTGTTTCGACGAAGGCGCCGCACTATGGCGGCTGAGCTGCTCCTCTGGTCAGAATCTGACCGCGCGTTTTGTGATAAATTGCTCTGGCGTTCTCAGTCGGCCGAAGTGGCCTGATATTCCAGGAGTGCGCGACTTCGCCGGCGTGACGCTGCATACGGCCAGATGGGACCACACGAAAGATCTCACCGGTAAGCGGGTGGCGGTGATCGGGACTGGGGCATCTGCGGTGCAGCTGATTCCCGAAATCGCGAAGATCGCATCAAGTCTGACGGTCTTCCAGCGAACGCCGATTTACTGCTTGCCGAAGCCGGATTTCTCCATACCGAGCTGGGCCGCGACAGTGATGCGGTTGGTGCCAGGGGCACAACTGATGACGCGCACTGCGAGTCAGGCGTTCGTCGAGTTCACATTTCCAATCGCAGCTCATTTTCACTCGTTGATCCCTGTGTCGGACCTCATGGAAGAGGCGGCGAAACGCTATATGCGTCGGGCGGTCGACGATCCGGTGACTCGAGACCAACTCATTCCTCGCTATTCGTTGGGTTGTAAGCGACCGAGTTTCCACAATTCCTATCTCGCAACGTACAACCGTCGCAATGTTTCGCTCGAGACCAGCGGCATCACCCATGTCGACCATGCCTCGGTTCACACGGAAGATGGCAAGAGTTATCCGATCGATGTCATGGTCTTGGCCACCGGGTTCAAAGTGATGGAGTCGGGCAATATGCCGACTTATGTGCTGAAGGGACGCGGTGGAGTGGAGCAGTCTGCCTGGTGGGATGAGCACCGCCTCCAAGCCTTCGAGGGTGTGAGCGTCCCAGGGTTCCCGAATCACTTCAATATCTTCGGTCCCTATGGTTACAACGGCTCCTCCTACTTCACACTCATCGAGGCGCAAAGTCGGCATATCGTCCGCTGTCTTCGTCGTGCGCGCACGCTGAAGGCTGATTACGTAGAGGTCAGACAGCAGGCGAACGACCGCTACTTCGCTGACATGGTTAACCGCCGACATCGACAGGTTTTCTGGCAGCCGAGCTGTTCCAATGCCAACAGTTACTATTTCGACAAACACGGCGATGTTCCGTTGCGTCCGTCAACGACCCTGGAGACTTACTGGCGTAGCCGCACCTTCCGGCTCTCCGATTACCGATTTGAACGTCGCGCAGAATCCGTGGGCGCACGGTGACCGACACTGATGCGACGGACCGGCGCCCCAGTCTTGCAAGTCATTTCGTGGCAATGACTTCGCGAAACACACTGCGTCCGCTGTCGCAACTCATCCCGTCGAACGCCCACGGCCTCGCGGTGATGGATCGCGTACTCCGGATGGCGCTTGTGGGATCGCGGCCCCGCCGAAGCGTGGCGGTTCGCACAATAGATACCGAGTTCGCCGGGAATCAGATACGCGGGGATTGGATCACTTCTCCTGCAGTCGATCCACACGCGGTTCCGTTGCTCTACATTCATGGCGGCGCCTACTCCATGTGCTCACCGGCTACCCACCGCGGCCTGCTCGGTGAACTTGCCTCCGCGAGCGGTCGGCCCATCTTTGCGGTGAGGTATCGGCTAGCTCCACGCTATCCCTTTCCCGCTGCCGCCGACGATGCACTGAACGCATACCGCTGGCTCGTCACAGGGCAGCCTTCGGCTTCCGGCGAACGCGGTGTTGCGGTGGCCGGGGACTCGGCGGGCGGCCAGCTCACGATGGCCACCGCCCTTGGCGCACGTAGTGACGGACTTCCGCTGCCGGATTCGATGCTTCTCATGTCTCCGGTCCTGGATCTGACATGTGAACTCGCGAGGGCACGCGAACTTCGCCGCCGTGATCCTTTCGCCTCTGCTCGGTCCGCGGCCCGCGCTCTTGACCTGTACGTGGCTGGTGCAGATCACCGCAATGAGCGAATCAGCGTGCTCGACGCAGACCTCAGGTCCATGCCACCGATCCTGATTCAGGTAGGCGGAAGAGAAATGTTGATCGATGACTCGAGGCATCTTGCCGACCGCCTCCGATCGGCCGGATCAAGCGTTGAGATACAGGTGTACCGGGGACAGATCCACGTGTTCCAAGCCATGTTCCGAATCCTGCCCGAGGCTCGTGAGGCGATCCACCGCGCTGGAAACTTCCTGAAAGCTTCGGCCCACCGGTGAAAGTGTTGGGACCGTGGATGCTCCACTGCCACCGCGCCATCAACTGCTTCTTAGCTGTCTCATGACAGGCGGCTTTGCGAGGGATCCTCGAGGACACGATCCGTCGATAGTGATCATCGGGGCCGGCGTCGCGGGTATCGCCATGGCCCATCAGCTGAAGAGGGACGGATTCACCAACTTCACCATGGTGGAAAAGGCTGCAGACATCGGCGGCGTCTGGCGCGACAACACCTATCCAGGAGCGGCTTGCGACGTGCCGTCAGCGTTGTACTCACTCTCGGACAAGCCCAACACTCGTTGGTCGAGACGTTATGCAGAACAGCCCGAGATACTCCAATATCTTCGCCGACTCGTCCTGGCCGACGGAATGGACCTGCAGCTGCGCACGCGGACCGAAGTCGTCGAGATGACCTTCGATGAACAGGCCGGCCGTTGGCGTTTGGTGACCGAATCCAGCGAGACGATCTGGTGCGATGTCGTGATTTCGGCCGTGGGGCAGCTCTCGCGACCTCATACGCCGAATATTGCCGGCGAAGACACCTTCGAGGGGCCGCGTTTTCATTCGGCGCGTTGGGACCATTCGGTATCGCTGCGCGGCAAGGAAGTAGCCGTCATCGGGACAGGCGCAAGCGCGATACAGTTTGTGCCATGGATCGCACACGAGGCACAGCGCGTAACGCTGTATCAGCGCACGGCGCCTTGGATTTTGCCGAAGTGGGACAGCAGGTACGGACGTCTTCACCAACAGCTGATTAAGGTTCTGCCGCTGTGGCCGCGTCTTGAGCGTTTCGCGGTATGGCTGATTTTTGAAGTGCTCGCAGTGACGTTGGTCGACGCGAAGCCCTTGTCACGCATTCTCGGCGCGGTCGCCCGCTACCACCTCCATCGGCAGGTTGCCGATCCAATGCTGCGCCGGCAACTCACGCCATCAGATGCGCCGGGGTGCAAGCGGGTGTTGTTCTCGAATGATTACTACCCCGCGATTGCCAACGGTGAAGTCTCGTTGGTGACCAACGCGGTTGCGAAGCTTTGCGACAAGGAAGTCGTGACCGACGATGGCGTACTCCACCACGCGGACGTCGTCATTTACGGAACAGGTTTCCGCGCTACCGACTTCCTCGCCCCGATGCGTGTTCGCGGCTGGGGCGGAGTGACTCTGGACGAGGTGTGGGGGACGCAGGCGCACGCATACCTGGGCATTACAGTCCCGATGTTCCCGAATCTCTTTCTCCTCTATGGCCCGAACACGAACGTCGGTTCCGGGTCGATCATTTACATGATCGAGTCTCAGGTCCGCTATGTCGGTGCCCTCATCAAGATTTTGGCGAGTGCCCCAGGGCGTACGGTCGACGTCAGGCCAGACATCGAGCAAAGCTACAACACACGATTGGGCCGGCGGCTGCGAAGGTCGGTGTGGGCGCTTTGCGCGAGCTGGTACACGACCTCGAGTGGCGCGATCCCGACGAACTGGCCTGGGCCTACATTTGCCTACCGGATCCTCACCCGCAAACCACGCAATCACGATTATCTATTCAGGCACGTTGAACGCCTTCAGTTAGACGGCCCGAGTGAGAACGGCGCGAGGCTGCGCAGATGATCCGGGTCGCAGGCGGTGTCTAACATTTCACTGTTCATTGTTCGAATATTGACATTCAGCACATCTATGTAAACTGTTACCAGATACCCGTGCAGCAGAGCGCCCAGGAGGCATCGTGGCTAATCAGCTTCTCGCACTCACGCGTCACCCCAAGGAGCGGTTGACGTCTGTCCTGTTGGCGCCCGCCCCCCGCGTCGTCGATGACAAATGGCGACAGTGGAGTCGGGACTGGAGAGTCCGGGAACTTGCGCTGGCCCCCGCCGGATCTGGGCTGAGAGCCGTCCTAGGGGACGCTGGACTCCCGTTGCTGGGGCACACTGTCGACTACATCCGATTTGGTTCAGAATTCAGTCGGGAGCGTTACGAACGTTTGGGCTCGGTGTCGTGGATGGGCGCATTCGGTACCAAAATGGTGGTCATCGCCGGTCCAGACGCAACGCGTGAGGCGTTCACAAGCGAAGCCAAGGCCTTTTCTCAGGATGGCTGGTCCTTCTTGATCGATGCTTTCTTCCATCGCGGGTTGATGCTCATGAGCTTCGACGAACATTTGATGCACCGGCGCATCATGCAGGAGGCGTTCACGCGTCCTCGCCTGACCGGATATGTCGGGCAGGTGGCCCCGTGCGTTCGCGCAGCCGTGCCCGCGTGGCCGACCGGTCCGTCGGTCCGGATCTACCCGTTGTTGAAGAATCTCACCCTCGATATTGCCACGGATGTCTTCATGGGTGGCCGCGGCAAGGACGAGAGCGCTGCTGTCAACGAGGCGTTCATTTCCACTGTTCGCGCGGCGAGTTCCTTTGTGCGAGTTCCACTCCCGGGCACCAGGTTCCGCGCCGGCGTGCATGGGCGGCGCGTGTTGGAGGACTACTTCTCCCGACACCTGCCGGCCGCGCGTGCAGGCGAGACCGACGATCTATTCGCCGCCCTATGCCAGGCGACCACGGAAGACGGTGAACGATTCTCCGACGAGGATGTGATCAACCACATGATCTTTCTCATGATGGCCGCCCATGATACCTCCACGATCACCACCACTGCTGTGACCTACTTCCTCGCTAAACATCCTGAGTGGCAGGAGAAGGCAGCGGCGGAGGCGCGGTCCTTCGGTGACGATTCGCCAGATATCGACGAACTGGAGCAGATGACGGTCCTCGATCTGATCCTCAAAGAAGCTCTGCGTCTGCTGGCGCCCGTTCCGCTGGTGATGCGCAAGACCGTCCGCGATGTCGCCATCGACGGCTATCACATCCCCCGTGAAACCTTGTGCGCAATCACACCCGCCGTAAATCACTTCGACCGCAGAATATGGAGCGACCCGGACCGTTTCGATCCGTCGCGCTTCGATGAGCCCCGGCGCGAGGACCAACAGCACCGATTCGCCTGGGTGCCGTTCGGCGGGGGGGCGCACAAATGCATTGGGATGCAGTTCGGCACACTCGAGGTGAAGGCAATCCTGCACCAGATGTTGCGTACCTACACTTGGACGGTCCCAAACGACTATCACGTGCGTTGGGACAACACCTCGCTGCCCATTCCCGTGGACGGACTGCCTGTGACGTTGCGGCACCGATGAGCGGTGAGAACTCGCCTTACCTGGAGCCCACGGAGTTCCTCGATTGGCAACATGAATCGGTACGCGACTTCGTTGCATCGGCGACCCGCGGCGCGGTCGACGACACCACGAAGGCCATAGCCATCTTCACTGCGGTCCGCGACTCGATTTGGTATGACCCCTACACCGTGACCGATGACCCGCATGCGTATCGCGCCAGCACCATCGCAACTGCAGACCGCGCTTACTGCGTCCCGAAGGCGGTGCTCTTGACGGCGGCCTGCCGAGCAGCAGGCATCCCAGCGCGGCTGGGGTTCGCCGATGTCCGAAACCACCTTCAGACCGAGACATTGCGTGAGCGGATGGGCGGTACCGACGTATTCGTCTACCACGGATACAGCCTCATGCATCTCTGCGGTGTCTGGGTCAAGGCAACTCCGGCGTTCAATCGCGAGCTATGCGCACGGTTCGGCGTCCCGCCAATTGATTTCGACGGGCGCACAGACGCCCTGCTGCACGGGTTCGCCGGTGACGGCACACAACACATGGAATATCTGAGGGATCGAGGCGCCTTCGACGATCTACCGCTGGCAGAGATCCTGCAAGCGCTCAGAACCCACTACGGGACGCTCATAGGCGATGCGAGTCGCCATCCAGACCTGTTCGCCTGAAGGGCCGATGCGAAATGCACAGCACGATGCAAGACGTCCAGCTCACAATCTCGGCAATTGTCCGCCATGCCGCCTCCATTCACGGAAACAGCGAGGTGATCACCCCCGACGGAACTGGATGCCGAAGTATGTCCTACCGTAGCGTCCTGGGGCGAGCGGGCCGACTTGCCAATGCGTTGCGCGGGCTGGGAATAACGGCAGATCAACGGGTGGCCACTTTTCAGTGGAGTAACCAAGAGCATCTCGAGGCCTACTGCGCGGTTCCCTCCATGGGCGCGGTGCTGCACACCCTCAACATTCGTTTGGCTCCAGAGCAACTCGCGTACATCGCCAACCATGCCAGCGATCAGATCATCCTGGTGGATGCGTCGGTTGCGCCATTGTTGGCTAGTGCGCTACCAGCGATGGAGTCGGTGCATACGGTCATCGCCACCGGGGGCGGCGACCTCGCTCCGCTGCAGCGATGCGGGAAGACGGTGTTGCGTTACGAGGAGATCCTGGCGCAGCAACCGGAGACTTTCGATTGGCCCGAGATCGATGAGCGTTCCGCCGCGGCCATGTGCTACACCAGCGGGACTACTGGAAATCCCAAAGGTGTTGTCTACAGCCACCGTTCGACCTACCTACATGCACTGACCGCCTGCACGTCGAACGCCCTGGCAGTGAGCGAGGCCGACCGTATCCTGGCCATTGTCCCGATGTTTCACGCCAATGCGTGGGGACTGATCTACGCGGCGTTGATGTCTGGTGCGGACTTGGTATTACCCGATCGCCATCTGCAGGCCGCGCCGCTGGTGTCGATCATCGAAGAGACTCAGCCGACTATCGCCGGTGCAGTGCCGACGATCTGGAACGATGTCGATCGATACCTGGAATCGAATCCCGCCCGGGATATCTCCTCACTTCGGCTGGTTGCCTGCGGGGGATCGGCAGTCCCCGTCTCGCTGATGCGGGCATTCGAAGACAAGTACAACGTGCCTATCGTGCAGGCATGGGGCATGACCGAAACCTCGCCGCTGGCTACCGTCGCACGCGCAGCGCACGGAGTAGGCGAGACCCGTGCGTGGGAGATGCGCGAAAGCCAGGGTCGGCCGATGTGCGGTGTCGAGATCCGGTTGCGTGACGACCATAAGAAGACCGTGCCGTGGGACGGTCGATCAGTGGGTGAAATACAGGCGCGGGGCCCGTGGATCACCGGCGCCTACTTCGGCGAAAATGATCCGGACAAGTTCGACGGAGGGTGGCTGCGCACCGGCGACGTCGGCCGGATCGACCCAGACGGGTATCTCACGCTGACCGATCGTGCGAAGGACGTCATCAAGTCAGGTGGAGAATGGATCTCCTCAGTCGAGCTGGAAAACACGCTGATTGGTCACCCGGCGATCTACGAGGCTGCGGTGGTGGCAGTTCCCGACGACAAATGGCAGGAAAGACCGCTCGCCCTGGTCGTGGTTCACCGTGGAGCCGAGGTCGACATCGACCGACTGCGCGCGTTTCTGTTGGACAAGGTCGCCAAGTGGTGGATCCCGGAGCGGTGGAGCTTCGTGTCTGAGATTCCCCGAACAAGCGTCGGAAAATACGACAAGAAGGCCATACGCGCGCGTCACTCCGCCGGCGAGTATCAGATCGAAACGTCCTAAGAAATCAAACCCATTGATATTGAACAGCCGAGAGGGAATCCTGTGACAGCATCAATTTCTCCCTGGATGAGCGCCGAATTGCTCGAGCTTCGTGACCTTGCCGCGAAGTTCTTCTCGACCGAATTGGCACCACATGCGCAACGTTTCGCAGACCAGCACCAAGTTGACCGAGAATTGTGGCACAAAGCCGGCGAACTAGGCCTGCTCTGCATGTCCATACCCGAAGAATACGGCGGGGGAGGCGGCACATTCGCGCACGAAGCCGTCGTACTCGAAGAGCAAGCCCGAGTCGGGGACAGCTCATGGGGCGCAGGGCTGCACAGCGGAATCGTCGCGCACTACATCCTCCAGTATGCGGCCGAAGAACTACGGAGGCAGTGGCTGCCCAAGATGGCCTCAGGCGAAATGATCGGTGCTATCGCCATGACGGAGCCAGGGACCGGTTCTGATCTGCAGAGTGTCAAGACCAAAGCAATTCTTGACGGTGACGAGTACGTGATCACCGGCGCAAAGACCTTCATCACCAACGGTCAGCAAGCCGACCTGATCATCGTCGTCGCCAAGACAGATCCAAGTCAGGGCGCCGCCGGCATCTCGCTGATCGTCGCCGAAGCCGATCGACCCGGATTCCGGCGCGGCAAGGTCCTCGACAAAATCGGCCAACGCGGACAAGACACCTCCGAGTTGTTCTTCGACGACGTAAGAGTTCCCCGCTCGCACCTCCTGGGCGAGACCGAGGGTCAGGGTTTCATTCAGCTGATGACGCAGCTACCTCAAGAGCGGCTCATCGTCGCGGTTGGGGCGGTCGCGGCGATGGAACTTGCCGTGGAGCAGACACTCAAATACACCCGTGAGCGGGAAGCGTTCGGACGGCCCGTCTTCGGCTTCCAGAACACGAAATTCATCTTGGCCGAAGCTGCAACCGAAACGCGCATCGCACGAGTATTTTTGGACTACTGCATCGACCTACACCTCGCGGGCCAACTCGACGTCCAGACCGTCGCCATGGCGAAATGGTGGACCACTGAGCGAGCGATGAAGGTGCTCGATGACTGTTTGCAGCTCCACGGCGGATATGGGTACATGACCGAGTATCCCATCTCGAGATTGTGGGTGGACCAGCGCGTGCAGAAAATCTACGCCGGCACAAATGAGGTGATGAAGGAAATCATCTCGCGTTCCCTATGACCCTGAACGATTTGCCACCTGCACATTACTCACCTGTGAGGGTGATGGCATCGACAGTGGTGCCGTATCGCCACGAAATGGGTGGACATTGCGGATCGGGTGCCCTTCGGGAGTTGATACCAGATGCTCCTATCTTCAGGCAATGAGTTCTTCAGGCAATGAGTTCGTTGGTTCTTCTGCTGGGTTGGCGGAGGGCGTGGTAGATCTCGCGGGCGATGTACGCTTGATGCAGCGCATGATCTCGTTCTTGGTTTTGCCTTCGGCCAGGCGGTGAACGAAGTAGTCGCGGGTGGGCTGGTGACGGTGCATGCGCACCACCAGGATGACGTGCAGGGCACGGTTGGCGTCGCGATTGCCTCCCCAATTGAGCCGGTGGCGGATCGTTTTGCCGCTGGAGGCTTCCAGTGGGCTGACCCCGCAGAGTTTGGCGAAAGCGGCGTCGCTGCCGATCCGAGCGGGGTTGTCGCCGAGGGCGGTCAGCAGGGTGGCAGCGGTGTCGGGCCCGACGCTGTAGCTCGGGTGCGGCGGTGGCGGTGATGGTGTCGACGTGGCGTTCGAGTCGGGCGGCTGCGGTGTCGAGCTGGTGGCAACGTGCCGCCATCGACTTGATAGCAGTAAAGAAAGTTCTCACATCGCAGGCCAGCGGCGGTCAGGCGGGCGTTGGTCGCGCCTGCTGCCCGCGCCGTCTCGATGCGGCGAGGAGCGAGGACAGTCCTGGCTTGTCGTGGTGCCAGGATGCCGTGGCCGTTGAGATGTACAGCGCTCGTCGTCGTGTGCAAGCTTGTGTGGCGGCGGACGGAGGGCGAAGCGTAGCGAGCGGCGCGGACGGGAGCGCCAGCGGACGGGAGCAGAGGGAGCGTAGCGAAGCCCGCAGGTAGCCGCCGGTTCCTCGCGGGCTATGGCGGCCCGGGCTCCGCTGAGCATCAGTTGCGGGTCTGCGCCATGGCGATGGGACTCGTAGGATGGCGGTTGTGAGCGGGATGCTGGCGCAGCGTGCACGGCGAGAGGCCGAGACGCGACTGGTGGGGCAGCTGCGGCGGTTGGCGCATGTGCGGGGTGTCGCGACGACTGCCGAGCGGCTGAGTCGGCGGTTCGATGCCCAGACAGCGGACTCTTTGGTGGCAGCGGCGTGGCTGCACGATATCGGCTACGCACCGTCGTTGCGCCGGACCGGGTTTCATCCGCTCGATGGCGCAGAGTTTGCCCGGGCGGCGGGTTTTCGGGAGCTGGTCGCCTCCCTGGTGGCGTTCCATACTGGGGCGCACGCGGAAGCTGCCGAGCGCGGCTTGTCAGGTTTAGCGGCGTTCAGCGATCCGCCCAGCGATGTTCTGGATGTGTTGACCTTTTGCGATCTGACGACCGGGCCGGACGGGGCGCCGGTATCACCGCGAGATCGATTGATCGAGGTGTTGGGCCGCTATGGACCCGAGGACCCGGTGCACCGCGCGGTCGACGCGGGGCGCGACGAACTGTTGGCGGCGGTCCGACGGGTACGCGATTGGCTGTAAACCCAGCCGGTTAGCCGAGGTAGGGGCTGTCGCGGTGTTGCAGGTAGTGCTCGATGCGCAGTCGCATCGACGGGTGCATGTCCAGATTGGGGATGTCGTCGGGATCGGTCCAGGCGATGTCGGTGCTTTCGTGATCGATGGCCAGGGTACCGCCGAGCACCTTGGTGGTGAAGGACAGAGAGAACTGTTGGCGGACTTCGCCATCGGTGAACGCGACGACATGCTGCGGGTTGGTGTAGACACCGACAAGGCCGGTGACTTCAATGTCGAGCCCGGTTTCCTCTTTGACTTCCCGGACGGCGGTGTCGGCAATCGTTTCGCCGATGTCGTGTCCGCCGCCGGGTAGCGCCCACAGGGTGTTGTCGCGGCGTTTGATCAGCAGGATACGACCCTGTTCGTCGGTGACGATGGCCGAGGCTGACGGAACGACGCTGTTGGGCAGCGGGGCGTTGGGGTCGTTGTAGTAGTCGGTTCGCATAGGGTTCAGCCTTTCGCGCTGAGCGGTCTGGCGCGATCCCAGACCTGGGTGAAAGCGTCTTCGAGGGTGGCCCAGAGCCGTGGTTCGTGGTGGCGCGACAGCACAAGCACGGGGTTGTTGCGCCCGGGTGAGCCGTAGATGTGGAAGTTGACGATCATGGCGTCGTCGACCCGGAAGATCGACGTGTAGAGCGTGGTGTCGTGGGTGCGGATATCCAGCCCCGGGGTATCGGCATGCGGGGCGAGCAACTCCACGGACGTGCGGCAGCGGGCGATGACGGCCTCGCCGATGCCTTCCTCCTTGCCGCGCAGGATCGTGGTGGCAGTGTCAGGATCCCCGACGAGAAACCGCACCGCCACACCGCGGGCGGCGGCGTCGAGCAGAATGTCGAGGAAGCCGTCGAGGGTGTCAAACAGGAACGTGGCCGCCAGGACGAGGATGTCGATGCCGGTGGTGGCGTCGCCGAAATGCTGCTGCCACGTCGTGATCGGCAGCTGGGTGCGGCTGGCATACAGCGTCGCGGTGAACGGACCACCCAGCGACGTCGTCGCCAGCGCGCTCGCGGTAGGGGCAGGATACTGGTTGGGCCACAGGTTGTGCGGTGTGCAGCCAAGCAGCTTAGCGGCGCGGCGGGCGTTGTCCTCGCGGACGTTGTAGTCGATGTTGGCCAGCCAGCGGCGCACCGTCTTGATATCCACGCCCACCGCAGTGGCGAACCTCTGTGGGGAGAGTCCCTTGGCGTGCAGCCGTTGGGTGAGGCGATCGTTGGGGATCGTGGCGGCCTCGGCGTCGCCGTCCTGATCGCCCGTCGTCTCAGCGCACATCTTTCCGTGTCATCCCTGTCCATCCTCAGCGCGTGGTTCCTAGTTTGCCATGCGACTGCCGCCGCCCCGCGGCGGTGATGCCCGTCCGATGCCCACGGGCATGTCCCTGTCGTGTCCGAAATGTCTGCGGCAGTGTCGGCAATGCCTGCCAACGTCCCTCGCTACGTCCGCGATGTCCACGTGAACTGAGCCCAGCGCCGCAACGGGGCGCAAACAGATCACGAAAGGAACAGCGGGACAATGCGTTTAAGAATCGACACATCAGGCACACGGTTCATCGTCACCCGAGCGGCCGAGCCGCGGCTGAACTTCGAGACCGGCAGCCCAAAAGTGGACACCGCCACCGGCGTGCCACTGTATGCCGCGCAGCTGTTGGCGTTGGATGACACCGGTGGTGAAGTGCTCAACGTCACCGTCGCCGGGGATCCGAAAGTGACAGTCACCCAACCTGTTTCAGTCGCGGGTCTGGTTGCTATCCCTTGGGCTCAAGGTGATCGCAGCGGCGTGGCGTTCCGTGCCGACGCCATCACCCCCACCAACCCCGCGGCTGCGCCGAGCGATCAAGCGTCCCGCGCGCAGAAATAACCCCATTTGCTGGGGCGCGGCGCTCGTGGGTGTCGCGCCCCAGCACGTGAGCTGCTATCGACCATTCACTCACCAGAGGGACGCTTGTCATGGCATCAAACTACAAAAACAGCAAGAACTCTCAATCCAACGACGACGACTGGATCACCGACCTCATCCTCTCACTGTTCAAAGCGGCCGGGTATCTGCTGTGGTGGGCGGTCCTGTTCCCGGCCATCAGCATCCCGATCATCGCCAGCGTGGCGATGGCCATTACCCATGGCTCACGCGCGGGTCTGATCATCGGTATTGCTTTCGCTGCCGCGTATGCGGGCTGGGCGTGGCTGGACCCGCGATCGTTTCACGGATGGGTCACCGAGCCGGTGCGGCGGCGCTGGTTGACCTGGTCGCGCTACACCCGCACCTGGCAATCGGTGTGCACCCTGCACGGCCTGACCGCCACACTTGGCGAACGCACCTTGGTGCCGACCTTGCAGTCGGTGCGCATCGGCAAGACGACCGACGTCCTGGCGCTGCGAGTGGTCACCGGCCACTCCCTGGCTGATTGGCACAAGCAATCCGAGGCGCTAGCCGCCGCCTGGCGTGCCGACCGGATCGCCATCCGCGCGACCGCGCCCGGAGAGCTACGCATCACCCTGATGCGCGGCGACGTGCTGGCCGACCCGATTGCCCTGCCCATGCCCACGACGGCGACTGCGGTGGATGTGGGGTCGCTGCGGGTCGGGATCACCGAAACCCGCCACTGGTGGCACCTACCTCTGCTTGGCCACCACCTGCTCGTGGCTGGCGCGACCGGCGCGGGGAAAGGTTCAGTGTTGTGGTCACTGATCGCTGGCCTCGCCCCCGCCGTGAAAACCGGACAAGTGCGGCTCTGCGTCATCGACCCGAAAGGCGGCATGGAACTGGGCGCCGGAGCACCCATGTTCACGGTGTTCACCCACGACGCCACTGGCACCACCCTGTACCTGCTGCGGCAACTAGTGGAGGTGATGCACGCCCGCGCCAATCGGTTACGGGGCAAGACGCGCATGCACACCCCGACTCCGACTGAGCCGTTATTCGTGGTGGTGATCGATGAGATCGCCGCGCTGACTGCGTATGTGACCGACCGCAAGGTGCGCAGCGAAATTGAACAGCTGTTGGGCCTGCTGCTCTCCCAAGGCCGGGCCGTCGGCATTTCGGTGGTGGCAGCGGTGCAAGATCCGGCCAAAGACACCCTGCCGATGCGGCAGCTGTTTACCGTGCGAATCGGGTTGCGGTTGACCGAAGCCACCCAAACCACCATGGTTTTGGGCCAGGGCGCCCGCGACGCGGGGGCCGACTGCGATCACATCCCCGACACCACTCCCGGTGTGGGCTACATGATGATCGATGGCACGGCCCAACCGGTGCGGGTACGGGCATTTCACGTCGCCGACCACGACATCGCCACTCTGGCAGCACGATTCCGGCCACCTCGTGCCGCGACCCGAACCAACCAGTCCAACAGCGGGCGCACCGACACCGCCCGGGGTCAACGGTGACTACTGCAACGACAGCCCCCACGCTGGTGTTGCCCGGGGTTCCCGGCTCGATCGACACCAATGCGGTGGTGGATCAGATGGTGCGCCGCGCGTCCTCGACGGGGTTCGAATCGTGGTGGCGGCGCGCGGAATCTGTTGGCTTCTGCGCCCACCCCA
>NZ_LZJE01000051.1:0-928 GCF_001666865.1 Mycobacterium sp. E136 | reverse complement strand
CGGCCACTGCACCGCCACCTTGTCGCCGCGATAATCGGCCACCGGCGGATACGGCCGATCCGTGGGCAACTGCACCCGCTCCGGCAGATCAGCCAACGCCTCCTGCCAATACGCCAACTGCGCAGCGATCCGGCTGTCGGGATCATCGAGATCACCCAACTGCGCGCGCTGCCACAACGCGTAATCGACATACTGCACCGGCAGCGGCGCCCACTCCGGAGCCCGGCCCCCACACCGGGCGGCATACGCCGCACTCAAATCACCCATCAACGGAGCGATCGACCAGCCGTCAGCGGCGATATGATGCACCACCGCCACCAACACATGGTCATCCCCGCCGAGCCGGAAAAGCGTTGCCCGCAACGGAATCTCAGCGGCCAAATCAAACGGCCGACGCGCCACCGCCCCGACGGCCTCCTCCAACCGACCCGCCGGCCACCCGGTCGCATCAACAACCTGCCAACCCACATCAGCGCGCTCTACCGGCACCACCGACTGCTGCGGAACCCCACCGGGCGCCACAAACAACGTCCGCAAACTCTCGTGACGGCCCACCACATCACCAACGGCCGCACCCAACGCCTCAGCGTCCAAGCGCCCATCCAGCCGCCACGCCACCGCCAAGTTGTCGACCGCCGATGGGCCCTGCAACTGATCCAGGAACCACAACCGGTTCTGGGCAAACGACAACGGCACCACCGCCGGACGAGGACCGGCAACTAACGGCGCCAGCCCATCCCCCTCACCGATACGCGGCGCCAACCCCGCCACCGTCGGCGCCTCAAACAACGTGCGCACCGCAAGATCGCCGCCCAGGCTCGCATTGACCGCGGCTACCACCCGCATCGCCGACAACGAGTCGCCACCCAACTCGAAGAACGACTCATCGACACCGACCCGCTCCAACCCCAACACCTGGGCGAAGATG
>NZ_LZJE01000050.1:0-14407 GCF_001666865.1 Mycobacterium sp. E136 | reverse complement strand
GCGCACCCCCGCCGAGGAACTTAACCGGCTACTCTCAGACCCGTCCACATTTGTTGCAACGACCGCTTGAATCCAAGCGGCGAATATCGCGCTGAGCGCACGTTCGGCGGATCAGGCCGACGCGTTGGGTTGTTCGAAGCGCTCTAGTGCGCGCTTGCGCTCCGCAGGTTCGAAGTTCTCGATGTGTGTCACGTGTCCCTCATCAAGACGCAGCACCGCGACGAGTGGTAGCTCAACCGTCAGGCCGTCGGATGACGTGCCCGCCACCACGATGTCGCATACGACGCCCGTAGACGTCTGCGAAAGAACTTCGGCGAGTTCGAAACGCATATCTGGGACGAGGTCCGCGAAAGCGCGGATCGATGACCAATAATCCGCGATCGTGTCGCGCCCGGTCGTCAGTTGGCGGTGGTTGATGAAGGTAGCGTCCGCGGAGTGGGCGGCGAGGACGGCCTCCCAGTCGCGGCGGTTCGCGGCCTCGAACAGGCCGAGGATGGTCTCGATAGCCTCCGGATACTCGACGTCCCCCGAAGCGATCCAGCGGATGTTCAGTTCTCTCATCGCGGCGCCGATGTCGTCACTGTCGAAAATGACGGACCGGCAGACCATTCCATCTTCAGTAACTTCGGTTATCGATAGATCTTCGACCGCGACGGGCTGGCCAGGAGCGTCGGTGTCGCGGAACCAGTCACGGCATAGCACCAAATGCCGTCCGCGGATGGCGATCGGTTCATATGTCCACTGCCAACTTCCAGGTGCTTCGGACAACATGGTGGGCACGAAGTCCTGTCGGAGTGATCCCGAGTCGCGCAGACCCTTTCGGCGGTCGTCGTATCGTCCGTCTTCCGCGATGTAGGAACAAAATGCGTCGAGGTCTCGAGAGGCGAATGCGTCTACCAGGTGAGCTCGTACGCGGGTCGCCGCGTTGGCGAGCCGATGTGCCGGCCGCTCGAGCTCGTCGAAGTTCGCTAGGGCGGCGTCGATTTCGGCCTCGTCGAAAACTTCACAGCGACTGATCGCGTCACCGTCGACGGTGAGCAGTACGACCTCACGCCATTCACCGTCGAAACCCTCGCGCGACGTCGCCGTGACCACCTGGGTGACGACTGCCCCGAGATCACCGAGTCGATGGACGACCTCGGCGTATGCGTGGATCCGCGGAACAACATCCCATGTGGCATTGACCAACGAGGTCTGTTCACCGGGTGCGAATGCGGTGCCTCCACGGCGGTGGTCGATATTGACCCAGTCCGGGGTGGTGCGGAACAGTTCTCTTCGGTTGAAGGCGGCGTAGCCATCGGCGATCGCCGACCAAGCGCGAGTGTGTGCGGCCGCTTCGCCAGCGAGGTAACGGGTTTCGAGTTCTTCGAAGGCGGCGTCAATGTCATCGCTGTCGAAGTTGACGAAGTCGCCCATCAAGCCGTCGTCGTTGATCTCGACGACCGTCAGGATATCCACGGTGATTGGTCGGCTCTCTTCGGCTGTGTCGCGATATATCTGACGGGCCAGCGCCAGCCGCGTGCCCCTTATGGCGACCGGCACGACCTCCGTCCGCCATGTCAGCGTTGACTCGAACAACGCGAGGGCAGCCGTTTTGCGTTCCGACGGACCATGCAGAGCCTGCAGACCTTTTCGGCGGTCATCGATACATCCGGTCGGTGATGTGAGGGTTAGGAACGCATCAACGTCATGGTGATTGAAAGCGTCAGCCAGACGCTCCCACATGCGAGTCGCCGTATTCGCCAGCCTCGGCCGCTCCTCGCTGAGTTCCTCGAATCGCGCGAGTGCGGTGTCGAGGTCGTCCTCATCGAAGATTTCGCAGCGCTTTATCGCGTCACCGTCGAATGTGAAGAGGTGAACATCCCGCCACTCCCCGGAGAATCCGTCCTGCGAGACCCCATGTGCTGAGGCCGTTACGAGCGCGCCAAGCTTGCCCAGTCGGTGCACGGCGGCAACAGAGATGGTGAGTTCCGGAGTTGTTTCCCATGCCGCGCGGGTCAGAGCGAACAGGTCACCGGGTGGGGATGCGATTCCTTGGCGGTGGTCAAGGATTTCCCAGTCTGCTGTCAACGAAGACAGTTGGTGCCGGGAATACGCATCGTAGAGCCGTAGGAGAAGCGACCAGGTATGCGAATACGGGGCGGCTTCCCCAGCAAGATAACGTGATTCGAGCTCTTGTGTGGCGCTTGCAGTGTCGGCCGGATCGAACGCCACAATCAGATCAATCAATCCGTCGGTGCTTAGTTCCGTTACCACCAGGAGTTCGTTCGTCACTGGCCGCTCGGGCAGGGTGCCGTCGATCCAGCACGTACGGATGAGAGCGAGGCGCGTGCCCCTGGCCGCGATGGGTTCGACCTCCATTACCGAACCGCGCGGTGCCAGCTCGAACAGCAGGACGACATGCGCTCGCTGGTCCGGACCGGCGATCAGAGCCTGCAAGCCTTTCCGGCGATCGTCCACTTGACGCTCAGCGCTGACAAGATTGAGGTAGCCGTCCAAGTCTCGTCGATTGAACGCATCCGCAACAGATGCCCATACACGCGTCACCGCATTTTCAATTCGCGGCGCTCGGCTGAGTTCGTCTAAGCGCGCGAACGCGGCGTCGAGATTGTCCGCGTCGAACATCTCGAAGCGGTCGGTGCGGTCGCCGTCGACCGTAACAAGCACCAGCTCGCGGTAGTCAAAGGGAAATCCCTTATCCGAGTGTCCCTGGACCGTGTGGTCGATGACCGCTCCGAGCTTTGTGAGCCGGTGCACGGTAGTGATTCGGAACCTGATGTCGGGAGCTATTTCCCATGCCGCGCGCAGATTCGCAACCAGATCCGCCGCCTCAATGGTGGCGACCAAGCGATGATCTACCCAGGCGGGCGTTGTGCCGGGTACCTCGCGGCGGTTGACCATGGCGTAGGACTCTGCAATCGCTGACCATGTCCGCGCATACGGGGCGGCTTCCCCGGCGAGGAAACGTCGGTCGAGCTCTGCATAGGCGGCGTCTGCGTCCTCGGGATCGAAGAATATCGTGTGCAGGTCTGCTTCACTGTCGGCGACTTCGGTCAGCACGACCAACTCGATTGTGATTGGCCGTGTCGGATCGTCGTTGTCTCGGAAAGTTTCTCGAGTCAGCGCTAGGCGACCACCCCTGACAGCGATCGGTTCGATGCTTATCTTCCAGCTGGCCGGTGTTTCGGAAAGAACCGCGAGCGCGTACTTCGCATCGGTGATTCCCGCGTCACGCAACCCTCGACGACGGTCCTCATAGCGGCCGACGGCACCCGCAGCGAAGGTTTCCGTGTCTCGGAGGTTGTATGCATCGGCGACTCTGGCTCGCAGCCGAACCGCCGCGTTATCGAGTCGCAGCGGTGGTCCAACGAGTTCATCGAGTCTCGCAAAGGCGAAGTCGAGGTCGTCCTCGTCGAACAGCTCACACCGTTGCACTGATTCTCCCGCGAAAGTGAGCAGTTGAAGAAATCGCCACTCGGCCTGAAATCCATCGTGTGAAGTAGCGCCGACCACCGATGTCACGAGCACCGCGGCGTCGCTGAGACGATGCACAACTTCGATGTGAGCATTCAAGTCGGGCGTCACATCCCACACGTCCGGATGCGATGCGGCCGCTGAGGTGGTGGACGCGAACGGTGTACCTTTCCGATGGTCAGCGAAGGCCCAATTCCTGTCGAAATGCTCATGGCGGTTGAGGGCGGCATAGCCCTGTGTCACGACCGTCCACGTGCGTGCGTGCGCGGCTGCCTCCCCGGCGGCGTACTTGGCATCGAGCTCCGCGAACGCCACGTCAATGTCGTCGACGTCGAAAACGGTATTTGACACCAGCCGGTTCGCGGCGTCTGTCTCGATGACCATAGAAGCTTGCGCAACGATCTCGCCGCGCGGCATCTCATCTGCCGCGAAACGACTCAGGACCAACGCAAGGTGTTCACCACGAGTCGCGATGACGGTGAACCCGGCGTTCTTGAATCCGACCTCACCAACCGACTGCATGTTCTCTATGTGTGTGGCGCGGCCTCGCCGAACGCCGGCGTTCACCACCTGGCGCCGGTCGTATGAGGTGAAGTCATCCGTCATCACCAATCGCGTCGCGTCCCAGTCGCGATCCTCAAAGCACGCCCAAGCGCGGGATAACGCGCGGGTGGCGTCGTTCGCCGGTCGGTTCGCGGAGTCGCTCAACTCATCGAATTTCGCGATGGCGGTGTCCAAGTCGGCCTCTTCGAACAAGTCGCAGCGATTCGTGCCGTCGGGGCCATTCATCATCAGAAGGGCGATCATTCGCCACTCGGCGTAGAAACCGTCCGGCGAATTGCCATACGCCGTATGTGTGATGACGGCACCGCGATCGCTCAATCGATGGACGCACTCGACGTACATCTTGTTGTTCGGTGTGACATCCCACGCCGAGCGGATGTACGCGGTGAGGTCCTCGCCGGCGAAGGTCTCCCGAACTCGGTGGTCGACCGTCATCCAGTTCGTCACGGAAGGGATGTCGCACCGGTTGTATGAGGCGTAGGGATCCGCGACGCCCGACCAAACCTCGGCATACCTGGCGGCCTCCCCTGCGAGGTACCGAGCGTCGAGTTCCGCGAAGGCGGCATCGATGTCATCGCGGTCGAACATCACGCAGGCCTCGATCCGGCCCTCGGGTTCTGTTTCGATGACCGCGAGAATCTCGGTATGGAAGGCCTCCGGTCGCTGGTCTCGACCCGAAGTTCGGAAACGGCTCAACGCGAGGTGTTGACCGCGGACGGCGATGACGGTTGACGCCAGGTTCCGCGTACCGACTTCGGCAACCGCCTGCCAATCGGCGACGTTGAGTTGCGGTCCACGACGCCTCCCTACGCCGACGAGCGGTCTATTGTCGTCGGTTCGAACACTTTCGGCGAGTGTGTCTGCCATACCGCCCCAGTCCCGGGTGCCGAAGCATTCACAGAATCGATCCGCGGCCCGGGTCGCAGTATTGGTCGATGTTGGCGTCGATCTGTTCAGCTCTTCGAATCGAGCAACCGCGGCGTCCAGGTCGGTCTCGTCGAACAACTCGACTCGGCTCAGCAGATCACCATCGAAGGTCGCAAGCGTGATGACTCGCCATTCGGCGAGGAAGCCTTCCTGTGAAGTATCGGTTGCCACTCGAGTGACGACGGCGCCGAAGTCGTTGAGTCTGTGCACGGTTTCGATGTAATTGGTGATGTCCGGGGACAATTCCCATGAGGTGCGCACATACGGAAACAGCTGCCCCGGCGCGATGGAAGTCCCGCTTCGGTGATCGATGTTGACCCAGTCGGGTGTTGTCGGGGGCAGTTCGTGCCGGTTGAACGCGGCGTATGCCTTTGCCAGAACTGTCCAGGTGCGGCCGTGTGGCGCTGCTTCCCCCGCTCCAAAGCGCGAATCGAGTTCGGCGAACGCGGCATCCAAGTCGTCGCCGTCGAACACCACGGTCGATGTCATGGCTTGCTGTCCTGCGTCCAGTTCGACGAGGTTGAGCACGTCGGTGTGGAATCGTTCGCTTCGGATACGGGCCAGGACGAGGCGCTCGCCGCGGGTCGCGATGAGGGTCGAGGTGATGTCGCCGGTGCCCACCTCGGCGACTGCCCGCATGTTGGCTACGAAAGCGTCACGGCCGCGACGCATCCCGTCGTTGATGATGCGTCTGCGGTCCTCGGCATAGATATCGAGCGCCAGTAACTCCCCTATCGCCGTCCAGTCGCGCTCGTCGAAGCGCTTCCAAAGCCGTTCGACCGTCTGATAGGCGGCGTTCACAGACCGGGGCGCGGGACGAGTCAGTTCGTCAAAACGTGCGAGCGCTGTCTCGAGATCCGCCTCATCGAACAACTCATTACGGTTGACCAGCCCGTGGTCGACGGTCGAAAGGCTGACGCCCCGCCACTCAGCCTGAAAGCCCTGCGCCGAGGTCCCTTTGGCGACGTACGACACGACCGCCCCGTGCTCGTCCAGGCGGTATACCGCCTCGACATGAGCTCTGAGGTCGGCCGTGCTGCTATGGGCGGCGCGGGTGTACGAACCTAGCTCGCCCGGCGCAAATGCGACCGCATGCCGGTGATCGAGAGTTATGCAGTCTGGTGTGACTGCAGGGAGCTCACCACGGCTGACAGCGGCGAACGTCTCCGATATCACCGACCACGTCCGCGCATACGCGGCTGCCTCGCCGGCGAGATAACGAGCGTCGAGTTCGTGGAAGGCGGCGTCGACGTCCTCCTCGTCGAAACAAACCGTGACAGCGATCCGATCGTCCGCGTCGATCTCAACGATGCCGAGCATCTGCGCACCGACTTCACCGGGCGGTGTGTTGCTGTTGGTCGTCCGGACACGGCTGAGCACGAGACGCTCGCCGCGAGTCGCCAAGACCGTCGACGCCACGTGTTGACCGCCGCCGACCTCGGCCGCGGCCCGGCTATCCGCCAAGTGGACATTGCGACCGTGGCGGACACCGGCATTCACGACCCGACGGCGATCATCGGCGATCACGTCGTCGGCCAATGTCTCCGCCATTGCAGCCCAGTCGCGTGCCCCGAAAGTTGCGCAATAACGCTCAGTTATCTCGCTTGCAGTGTTCGTAAGAACGGCCGGTTGGTTCAGTTCATCGAACCGGGCGAGCGCGGCGCCGATATCGGCTTCATCGAAAAGTTCCGACCGGTTAATCGAGTCGCCGTCGACGGTCGACAATCCGATCTCTCGCCACTCTGCGGTGACCCCCTCGCGAGACGTCCCCTTGATGACGCGGGTGACCACCGCACCTATGCCTGTGAGCCGATGCACGGCCTCGACATATATCTGGATGTCACTTTCGAGCACGTCCCATGTTGCCTCCAAGAACGGCACCAGTTCGTTCGGCGCGAATGACGTCACCCGCCGGTGGTCGACGTTGACCCAGTCCGGTGTCGTCGACGGCAACTCATGACGCAACACGGCGGCGTAAGCATCCGCGATGACCGACCATGCTTGTGCGTGAGCGGCCGCTTCGCCTGAGAGGTAACGGCGCTCGAGCTCAGCGAAGGCAGCGTCGATGTCATTGACATCGAACACAACCACCGCTGAAAACCGTCCGTCGTCGTCAACCTCTACGACCTGGAGGAGGTCGGATTGACTCGCTCCCGGATCGGGGCCCGCGGCGTGGAGATGCAGCAGGACGAGCCGCCCGCCTCGCGTTGCCATCGTGCTCATCGAGAGCTTCGCCCACAATCCCACGTCGACGACCGCGCGGACATCTTCAATCGCATGGTCACGGCCATGCCGTATCCCCGAACTGATGATCCGACGGCGATCATCCAAAAAGTAGTTCTCGGCGAACGACTCCTGCATGGCTTTCCAGTCGTCCGCCTGGAAATGCGCCAAGAATTGCTCAGCCGCTCTGCTAGCGGCGTTCTCGAGTTGCGTTTGCGGTCGGTTGAGACTCTCGAACCGCGCGATCGCCGCGGGAAGGTTTTCTTCATCGAAGAGCTCACATCCACTGGCCGAAGAACGGTCGAACGTCATCAGGTTGACTATCCGCCACTCAGCCGGGAATCCTTCAGCTGTTGTTCCATGAGAGACCTGCGTGAAGAGCGCTGCGTGATCGCCCAACCGATGCACTGCCTCGATGTGGCTCTGGAGATCCGGCGTGACATCCCAAATTGCAGCGACCACTGACCGGAGATCCGTGTAGTTGAGCGGCGTTCCTCGGCGGTGATCCATGGCCTGCCAATTTGGCGTCGACGCGGGCACTTCATGACGAGCCAGGCTCGCAAACACGCCCCCAACCATCGACCACGTCCGCGCATGACTGGCGGTCTCCCCCGCCATGTAACGAGCTTCGAGTTCCTCAAATGCAGCGTCGAAGTCGTCGGGATCCAGGCACACGTAACCCACGAGGCGGCCCTCGTTGTCGATCTCGACGACATCGAGGACGTCCGCGTGAAAGTCGTCGGCGCCTGAGAATCGCGTGCGGCTAAGGGCGAGCCGCTGGCCGCGAACGGCAATGACAGCCGACGACACCCTTGTGACCCCGATGTCAGCCATCGCTTGCAAGTTAGCGATCTCATCATCTCGACCACGTAGCAAGGGCGAGCTGACAACCTGTCGTCGGTCTTCGATGAGGCTTTCATCTGTCAGCAGCACCTTGAGAGCGTCCCAGTCACGCTGCACGAAGAATGTGCGAAATCGTTCTGCCGCCTGGCTAGCGGCGTTCTCCAGTCGTGGGTTCGATTGATTCAGCCCATCAAACTCTGCCAAGGCGACATCCAGAGCGGCTTCGTCGAAAATCTCGCAGCGACTGAGCAACTCACCCTTGACCGTCAGGAGGTCGATCTCCCGCCACTCCGCGTAAAACCCCTCGCGTGAAGTGCCGGTGACCGCCCTGGTCACGACGGCCCCAAGCTCAGAGATCCTGTGCAACGCTTCGGCGTAGATTCTGACATCGGGCGTCTCGTCCTGATTCACGCGGATGTAAGCGCCGAGCCGGCCGGCCGCGATCGGTGCGAACCGTCTGCGGTCGACGTTCACCCACCCGGGGGTGGTGGGGGCGAGTTGGTTATGGTTGAGGCCGGCATAGCCTTTCGCGATCACGGTCCACGTCCGTGCACATGGGGCGGCCTCCCCCGCGACGTACCGAGCTTCCAACTCGGCCATCCCAGCTTCGAAATCGTCGATATCGAAGGTCACGCCTGCGCTGATGCGACCGTCGGTGCCGATCTCGACAAGGCTCAGATCTTCGGCGTAGTAACCGTCGGGTTTCGCGTCGCTACCCGAGTACCGGGTACGCAACAACGCCAGTCGATCGCCGCGTGTCGCCAGGACAACCGAGCCGATCGTTCTAGCGCCCAACCCCGCGCCCGCCCGCATGCTTGCGAGGGCCGCCCCTCGACCCCGGCGGACTTGGGTGTTCACCACCTGGCGACGATCATCGACGATTATGTCCTCGGCGATCAGGTCGCCAGCAGCGTCCCAATCGTGGTTCGCGATGCACTCTTGCATCCGCTGGTGCGCACGACTCGCGGCATTCGCCAGTCGGGTTGCCGGAGAACTGAGTTGGTCGAACCGCGTCAGTGCCGCCCCGACATCGGTTTCGTCGAAGAGCTCGTACCGCTGCAGCTTGCCGCCATCGAGCAGCAAGATATTGATCACTCGCCACTCGGCTTCGAACCCCTCTTGGGCGACTCCGTGAGAGCGATTGGTGATGACGGCGCCGCGATCGCTGACCCGGTGCACCACCTCGATGTACGTTCTCAGATCCGGCGTGAACTCTCGTTGGGTGAGGGCAGCGGGTGTGAGATCCCCTGGTGCATACCGCGTGAGCCGGCGGTGGTCGGTGCTGGGACAGTTCACCGCACTGAAGTCGTTGCGGTTGAAAGCGGCAGTGAGCTCGGTGATCGTCGTCCAGGTTTGGGCGAACGGCTCCGCCTCGCCGGCTGCGTACCGCGAGTCGAGTTCCGCTATTGCAGCGGCAAGGTCATCAGCCTCGAACACGACTATCGCGAGAATGCGTTCGTGGGCGTCGAGTTCGACGACACGTAGCATTTCGGTGCGAAATCCGTCGGGCCGAGTGTCCTGCCCAAGAAACAGTGCGCGAAGGAGCGCAAGACGTTCTCCCCGAACAGCAAGTACCTGTGTAGTGACACTCTCGGTGCCCAAGTCGCCGATCGTCTGCGATTCGGCGAGCAACTTCGCGCGCCCGCGAAATTCTGTGTGAAGCCCTCTGCGCCGGTCTTCGATCCGGACGTCTTCGGCTATCAAGGAACCAAACTGATCCCACTGCTTGCGCGCGCATACTGCATTGAAGCGACCATCGGCTCGACTAGCGGCATTCTGGAGTGGCGTCCGTTCGTCACCAGTCCCAGTGCGGGCATGTATGGCATCCAACTCCGCGAGGGCAGCGTCCATATCGTCGGCGTCGAACCACACTTGCAGCGACACCCGGTCAGAGTCGTCGATTCCGTAGATCTGCAGGAACTCGTCCTGTGGCGCACCGGGACTCAGGTCTGTGCTGCCCACGAACAATCGAGAGAGCGCCAAGCGTTCGCCTCGAACCGCGATGACCGATTGAGTGACCCGAACGTTGCCGCTCGCCTCGAAGATGCGCCTGCTGTGGTGCACCCAGTCGCCGCCCGGCAAATCGCCCAGGGTGAAGCCAACAATTCGTCGTCGACTCTCGACCGCAGTGCCCGGGACGAAGAGGCTCTCAAACTCGTCCCACGCCTTCCGCTGAATTGCGCTGACTACCCGCTTTCCCACTTCAACGCACGCATTGGTCAATTCGGCAGCAGGTCGCTCGACTTCGTTCGGCCTGGGCGCATCGTGGGAGCCCAGAATTTTCCGAGCTCTCTCGGTGAGCGCTGCAGCGCCTTTGCGGTCATACAATGCGACCGCCTGCTCGGCCGCAGCGCGCATGCCCGCGTTGTTGCCAGCGATACGCATCACCGTCGCCAACGCCAGGCAGGCATCGCCGTGGTCGACCAGAGCGTCGGTCGCTGCTGCCCGGCTGACCGCCTCTTTCGCGACCTCCTCGGCCCGATCGTGATCCCCTGCTCGTGCGAGCAGCTGAGCCCTGACCGACCGCCAAGCAATCGACGCCTTCGACCCGTGACCAGCGAGACGCTCGCTCACCGAGCATAATTCGTTTGCCTCGGGGTCACGCTCCAACGCCAAGCAGGCCCGCGCCAACAACGCCGCCGTATCCGCGGTGTCGGTGTCGAGGCCCATACGACGGAAACCCTCGTAGGCCCGCCGCAGATACGGTTCGGCGGCCGCCGCATCATCGGAGACCAACTCGATGATGCCTGCGAACTGATCCACCTCCAGTAACGCGTGGCGCAAGCCGAGTTCGGTCAACGTCCGTCTGGCCGACTCGATCAACCGCCGCCCCTCGGCGGCCCGGCCCCGGAACGCATCCAGCACAGCCTGGCACCGCGTCGACGTCGCCTCCACCAGCGGTGACCCCGTCGTGATGCGCAGCAGCCGCACCACATCCAGGCACCGCCCGCCCGCCCGCGGAACGGGATTGGGCCCCCACAGCGCCGCAAGCGGCGCTCCCGCGAGCACCGCGTTCACCCGGCTGTGCTCATGCGCCCGCCGCGCCGCCGTCAACGCCTGGTCCAAAGCCGTTTCACAGTCACCGATCCGGCCGAGCCGTGCCAGGCATCCCGCGCGGACGGTGTGCGCCTTGGCCTCCCCCGCCGCGTCCTCGAGCGCGGCCAGTTGCTCGGCGGCCACACTGACCGCCGTTTCGATCTCGTCGAGTCTCTCGGGATCGGTGAGCATCGACAGCTCACCGTCGAAGCACACACCCCAGGCGCCGAGCCGTCCCGAATCGACAGCGACCTGCCGTAATTGGGCCACCGCATGCTTCGCCGATGTGACATCACCCGCAGCCAGCAAGGCCTCGCAGTGGGCGATCAACAACTCGGCTTGCAGCTCGTCGCGGTCCGGAAGCTCCTCGTCCAACTCCTCGAGCGCATGAAGTGCCCGGTCATACAACTCGGCCGCGCCCTCGTAGGCCACCCGCGACATCGCTTGATCGGCCGCGCGCCGGCAGTATTCGACCGCCTTGGCCGCGTTTCCGGCCCACGCACATTCGAAGTAGTGGTAAGCCAACTCGGCCAATAGTTCATCGTCTGAACCCGGCTCGGCTTCGAGCGTTCCCGCGATGCGCTGATGCAACCGCATGCGCCGCACGGACGGAAGCTCGGCGAGCAACGACTGCCGCACCAGGGCATGATTGAACCGGTAACGGCCGCCGGGCTCTTCGATGACGATGCCCGCCTTGCCGGCCTCATCGAACGCGTCGACGAGGTCCTCGCCTACCACCTGCTCGACGAGCGTCACCGCGAACCGGCTCCCGACCACCGCTGCCGCCGCGAGCGCCTTATTCGTCTCGGCGCTCAATCGGGAGAGCCTGCGACTCACCGCTTCTCGAACACCCTGGGGCAGGGTGCTCGGGTCCCAACGGCCGCCGCTTTCCTCCACGTGCCGCAACGCCTCGATGAGGAAGAACGGGTTGCCGCCCGTCACCGTCGCCAGCGCCCGCCCCAATTCCTCGTCGTCGTAACCGGCTTCGGCGACATAGGCGGTGACGTCACCCTCGTCGAGTCCGGACAGTTGCAGCCGAGCGGCGGTGCCGTCGCGATGAAGGTCGGCCAGCATCGCCGCCAGCGGGTGAGAGCGGTCCAGATCGGTGCTGCGGTAGGTACCGACGATCTGCACGCGGGCTTCTTCACCGAAGCGCAGCAGGTGCCGCAGAAGCAACAGCGTCGGCTTGGCCGCCCAGTGAAGGTCGTCGAGGATCAGCACGACGGGCGCCGTTGCGTATGCGGTACCCAACAGGGCGACCACGGCGTCGAACAGCGCGTAACGCTCGGTGTCCGGATCCGCGCGCGGAGGAGCGGCCACATCAGGCAACTTGTCCGCCAGCCCCGGAATCAGCGGTAACAGCGCCTCGATGCCCCTTACGTCGCGCAGGCGGTTCGAGTCGACACAGGACACGAACGCACGTAGCGCCTCGGCGAAGGGCTGATACGGCGCGCCGAGGTCCTCGTCGCACCGGCCGTACAGGACGACGGCGCCCTGGTCGTAGGCGTTGCGTGACCACTCCCCGGCCAGGCGCGTCTTGCCCACGCCCGGTTCACCCGCGATGAGCACAGCACGTGTGCCGGCGGCCAAGGTCGACTGCCACGCCGCCACGAGTCGCTCCAGCTCGCGACCGCGGCCGACGAACGGCCCCGGGCCGACGAGAACCGCCGGCAGCGCGGGCCGCTCCATCGGAGCCTCGGCGGTGGGCGGAGCGGAAACGGACACGCTCTCCAACCGGAGCTCGAACACATGCTCCGGGCGAGGGAGGTTGCGTAGCCGGCGCGTACCGAGGTCGGCGAGCACGACGTCGTCCGGAAGTGAGTCGATGACGAGTTCGGCGGTCGCACCGGAGCAGAGGATCTGGCCCCCGGCGGCCAGGGACCGCAGCCGGGCGGCGCGGTTGACCGCTCTGCCGAAGTAGTCCCCGTCGCGCAACTCGACCTCCCCGGTGTGCAGCGCCACGCGGATCCGCATCGGGTCCGCCAGCTGCCACGCCTCATGACCGATTGCTTCCTGCAATTCGATAGCCGCCGCTGCGGCCGCCGATGGGCGGTCGAACACCGAGAACGTCGCATCCCCTTCACCGCGCGTCTTGATGAGCCGTCCGCCGCGCGACGTGACGACCTGCTCGACGATCTCGTCGTGGCGGGCCAGCGCCACTGCCATCGCGTCGGCGTCGGCCTCCCACGCCGCGGTGGATCCCTCGATATCGGTGAGCAGGAAGGTGACCGCTCGCGTGACCGTCGAAAGCTGCTGTGACTGAGGCATTTCCAACGAGGCATCTTGCGCGACGATCGCCGCCTCCAGTCGCCGCAGCTCCGGTCCTGGGTCGACTCCCAACTCCTCGGCAAGCAGCGACCGCGCCCTCTTGTATGCGCCCAACGCCTCGCCCTGTCGACCGGCCCGGTAGAGCGCGAGCATCAGATGACCCCAACGGCGTTCTCGCAAGGGCGCTTCCGCGATCGCCGACTCGAGCTCCCCCACGATCTCCGCGGCCCGACCCGTCGCAAGAAGCGCGTCGGCCCGGTCTTCCACCAGGGCGGCGTGACCTTCGAGCCACCGAGTCTTCTCCGACGAACCGCGCGCGCTGTCAGGAAGTTCGGGCAGGCCGCGCCACAACGCGAGCGCTTGATCGAACAAGGCCACCGCGCGAGTCGGGTCACCGGCCGTGAGGGCCTTACGTCCGAGCTTCGCCGCCGTCTTGTAGTGGACGGCGTCGATCTCGGTGGTGCTCAGCGTCCACCCCGTGCCCTCGGTCAGCACGAATCCGTCACCCAGCGCGCGGCGCAGCGACGAGATGTGGGTCTGCAAGGCCTTGGTCGCAGTCCGCGGCGGTTCGTCCCCCCACAGCAACGCGACGAGGGCGTCGGCGGATACGACCGAACCGCCGTGTAGTCCGAGCATCGTGAGAATGGCCCGGGGCTTGGCACCGGGAATGGCGACCGGCAGCCCGTACTGCCGGACCTGGAGAGGTCCCAGAACCCCCAGTTCCACCTCTTGGAGCGTAATCACATTGCGATCGTCTGAGGGCCGATTCAACATGCGGTCAAGAACCGGTAAAGGACCCGCTGACCTGGATCTTTGCGCTGTCAATGAAACCGGGGAGATGGTGTGGCAGGCTCGGCTCGTGGACCTGCCCAGACCGGATCCCGCGCTGCCCCACCTCGCCGACGTCGTGCCGTCGGTCCTGGCGGCGATGGGCGCGGACGGCTTCCACAACGCCCTCGGACTCCCCGACGACCTGGCCGGGGCCTGCGTGCTGCTGGTCGACGGAAAACCCACGGTCAGGGCCCGACCGCGCAACGAGGCCATCGCGGGCGCATCGGCGGCGTTGCGGTCG
>NZ_LZJE01000049.1:0-15470 GCF_001666865.1 Mycobacterium sp. E136 | reverse complement strand
CACCGGATCGCCGCCGTATCGGGAGGACTCCCGAGTGGGGCTGGTCGAGGCGCACCTGCATCACCCGCCGCCGCGGTTCTCACGGGAAATCGACTGGCTGCCGCGCGCTTTCGACTCGATCATGGCCAAGGCGTTGGCGAAGACGCCCGCTGACCGGTATCAGTCGTGCCGCGAGTTCATCGCGTTGATCGTCCGCGCGTTGCAGTAGACCCCGCGGCGCGAGACGTCAGCGGACGGTGATCGAGCCCTTGGATCTCGACGTCGGCTCGTCGACCTCCCCGGACCGCTGCAGCAGCCGGACGAAATCGGCGATCGAGAGGGTCTCACCGCGGCGCGACGGGTCGATGCTGGCCGCGAGCAGCCTGCGCGCCGACTCGTTACCCGAACCAGCCCATTCGGCGAACGCGTTGCGCGCCGTCTTCCGCCGCTGGGCGAACGCGATGTCGATCAGCGCGAACACCTGCTCACGGAAAGACTCGTCGGTGGGCCACGGCGACGTCTCGTAGCGCTCGATGCCGACCAGGCCCGAGTACACCCGCGGAATCGGCCAGAACACCGTCGGCGACACCATGCCGTACCGGCGGACCTTGCCGAAGAAGCGCACCTTGGCGCTGGGCACGCCGTAGTCCTTGCCGCCGGGTTCGGCAGCGAGGCGCTCGGCGACCTCGGCCTGCACCATCACCATCACGGTGCGGATCGAGGGGAACTCGGCCATCAGATGCAGCAGCGCCGGAACCGCGATGTTGTACGGCAGGTTGGCGACCAGGGCCGTCGGCTCCTCGTCGAGCTCGTCGCGGCGCAATCCGAGGATGTCGCGGTTGAGCACGGTGAGCCGGTTGATCTCGCTGTGCGAGTGCTCGGCGATCGTGGTCGGTAGCTGCTGGGCCAGCACAGGATCGATTTCGACGGCGGTCACCCGCGCGCCGCGATCGAGCAGCGCCAGCGTCAGCGAGCCCAGACCGGGCCCGACCTCGAGCACGTGGTCATGCTTGTGCACACCGGACGACGAAACGATCCGCCGTACGGTGTTGGCGTCATGGACGAAGTTCTGGCCGAAGGATTTGCGGGGCCGGAAGTCGATCGCCTTCGCCAGTTGTCGTATCTCGGTCCGCCCGAGTAGTCGAATGGTCAGCGCGCACCAATCCTCCCGCTACAAGTCGGCCACGCGCCCCACCCTTGTCGCGCCCGAGTGACTTCAGCAATCGCTATTTGTTCTTCTCTTGTCGCCAAATCGGCTCTCGCAGCATACCGCAGACCACCGTTGCGCTCCCATGTGTTTTGGTCGAATTGGACGCCACCGTAAAATCCGTTCCCGGTGTTGATCGCCCAATTACCACCGGCTTCACACCGCGCAAGGGCGTCCCACGTGGAGCCGTTGGAGACCGGCGGCACCTCGGTGCCGGGTTTGGTGCCCACCCGCACGACGCCTTCACGGGCGGGGGCCACGACGACATTGGCTACTGGCAATCTTCCTGTCTCGATGCCGTTGAGTTTGGCCACCGCAAAGATCACGTCCTGCGTGCCCGGCATCCCCGGGTCCTCGACGACCTCGCGGCTCTGGTTCAGGGACGGATCCTCGATGCGCTTGAGGCCGGGCGGCAGGGGCACGCGCTCGGCGATCTTGTCGATGCGATTGCGCGTCACATCGACCTGCATGCCGTCGGTGACGGGGGCCGACGGCGCGGGAACCACGGTGTCGCGCTGCTCGAGCGGAGCGCCCGCCGCGGCCAGTAAGCCGGCCACATCGGGGGCGGCCAACGTGACCGTGCGCGTGGCTCCGCCGTCGTTGATGTGCACCGTCTTGGCGCTGACAACGGGCAGCGACATCCCTGCCAGCGGAACTCGACTGCCGCGCGACGCGGCGGCGGGCGCCTTGTCGGTCATCTGCAGCTGGCTGAGCGCCTCGTCGACCGTCGACGCGGTCGTCCACACCTGCCTGCTGTCCTGGCCGTCCAGCGACAGCTGCAACGGCCTGCTGCGGCGCAACACGATCGTGTCGGCCTGGTGGACCTGCTGATCGGCGGCCGGGAAGAGGTCGTCACGCTCACCGACGTCGAACCCGTTCTCCTCGACCACGTCGATCACGCGCGACTTCATGGTCGCCACCGTCGTCGAGTTGCCGTCGACGGTCAGCGTGACGGTCTTGTGCGCAGCTACCGCGTAGCCACCGGCGAAGGTGAGCGCGAGCAACGTCGCACCGACCAGCAGACGAAGTAACGGTGAACGTGCCTCGTGGAGTTTTATGAAAGTGTTCAAAACGTCGTATATCCCCGACTATCGGACGGAGCGCCACATCCTCGTGGCACTTCGCTTTCGGTCACAAGACGGTAACGGAGAGGCCTCGAGTCAGCAACTCGCAAGGCCGTAAGCGCGTTCGGCTGTCGTCGCGGTTTCCCGCGCGACCACCTCTGCCGGCTTACCGATGATCTCCGCCAACGCTCGCACAGTGTAAGGAAGGCAGTAGGGCTCGTTGGGCGCGCCGCGGTACGGGTGGGGCGTGAGGAACGGCGCATCGGTCTCCACGAGCATTTGCCCGGCCGGAATGAGCGTCGCGGCTTCTTGCAGCGCTTTGGCGTTCTTGAAGCTGACGGTGCCCGACAAACTCAGTAGCCAGCCCCGGTCGATACAGCGACGCGCCATCTCCGGCCCGGAGGAAAAACAGTGGAAGATCACAGTCTCGGGGGCGCCTTCGGCCTCCAGCACGTCGAGAACCTGGTCGTCGGCGTCCCGATTGTGAATCATCAGCGGCTTGCCCGTGCGCTTGGCGAGGTCGATGTGCCACGCGAAGGCCTCTCGCTGGGTGGTGAGTTCCGCGCAGCCCTCCAGCTTGCCGGGCCAGTACAGGTCCAGGCCGGTCTCGCCGATCGCGACGACGCGGGGATGACCCGCGAGCCGCTCGATGACGGTTTTGGCCTCGTCGGTCAGCGCGTCGGCCCGCGTCGGGTGCAGGGCGACGGCGGCGAAGACGCGTTCGTCGGCGTCGGCGGCCTCGGTGACCCAGCGAGCGGAGTCCAGATCGTCGGCGATGGTGACGACGGCCCGCACGCCCACCGCCGCGGCGCGGTCGACGATCGCGGTCACGCTCGCCGCGTCCGACGCGCCGCACGCATCGAGATGGGTGTGCGCGTCGATCAGCGGGCTCAGCGGAGCCGGGGCGGGGGGCTGCTCCCTTCTGCCTGGACGCTTCTCGCTCACCGCCACACCATAAGCTGAGTTCAAATGAGCGAGCCCTTCTACATCACCACCGCGATCGCCTATCCGAACGGCGATCCGCACGTCGGACACGCCTACGAGTACATCGCCACCGACGCAATCGCCCGGTTCAAGCGGTTGGACGGGTTCGACGTCCGGTACCTGACCGGCACCGATGTCCACGGCCTGAAGATGGCCGAGGCGGCGAAGGCGCTCGGTGTTCCCACAGCCGACCTGGCACGGCAGAACTCCGACGTGTTCGAGCGCCTGCAGGAGAAGCTGAACATCTCGTTCGACCGGTTCATCCGCACCTCCGATGCCGACCACCACGAGGCGTCCAAGGAGATCTGGCGCCGGATGAACGACGCCGGCGATATCTACCTGGACGCCTACAAGGGCTGGTATTCGGTTCGCGACGAACGGTTCTTCACCGACGCCGAGACCACCGTCGGCGCCGACGGCGTCCGGGTCGCGGTGGAAACCGGCGCGCCGGTGACGTGGACCGAGGAGCAGACGTATTTCTTCCGGCTGTCGGCCTACACCGACCGGCTGCTAGAGCTCTACCGGACGCATCCGGAGTTCGTCGAGCCCGAAGTGCGGCGCAACGAGATCGTCAGCTTCGTCTCCGGTGGCCTGAAGGACCTGTCGATCTCGCGCACCACGTTCGACTGGGGTGTGCCGGTGCCCGACCATCCCGACCACGTCATGTACGTGTGGGTGGACGCGCTGACGAACTACCTGACCGGCGTGGGTTTTCCGGATACGTCGTCGGAGGCCTTCCGGCGGTTCTGGCCCGCCGATCTGCACATGATCGGCAAGGACATCATCCGGTTCCACACGGTCTACTGGCCGGCGTTCCTGATGTCGGCGGGAATCGAGTTGCCGCGCAGGGTGTTTGCGCACGGGTTCGTGCTCAACCGCGGCGAGAAGATGAGCAAGTCCGTCGGCAACATCGTCGATCCGGTCGACCTCGTCGACACGTTCGGGCTCGACCAGGTTCGCTACTTCTTTCTGCGCGAGGTGCCGTTCGGCCAGGACGGCAGCTACAGCGAGGAGGCGATCATCGGCCGCATCAACGCCGATCTGGCCAACGAGCTGGGCAACCTGGCGCAGCGCTCGCTGTCGATGGTGGCCAAAAACCTCGACGGAATCGTTCCGGAGCCAGGTGATTTCACCGACGACGACACGGCGTTGCTCGAATTGGCCGACGCCTTGCCGGAGCGGGTGCGCGGTCATTACGACGCGATCGCCATGCACCTGGCACTGGAGGCGATCTGGTCCGTGCTCGGGTCGGCGAACAGGTACTTCTCCGCCCAGGAGCCGTGGGTGCTGCGCAAGTCGGAGTCGGCTGACGACCAGCGGCGGTTCGGCACGGTGCTGTACACGACGCTCGAGGTCGTGCGGATCGCCGCGCTTCTGACCCAACCCGTGATGCCGGAGTCGTCGGCCAAGCTGCTGGACCTGCTCGGGCAGGCGCCCGACGACCGAACCTTCGCCGCCATTGGCACCCGGCTGAAGCCGGGTACCGCCCTACCGGCGCCGACCGGTGTGTTCCCCCGCTACCAGGCTGAGTGATACGAAAAGTGAACGGACTACACGAGAAACTGCACGACCTCTACGAGGAGGTCGCGCGGCGCAACGCAGGCGAGACCGAGTTCCACCAATCCGTGTACGAGGTGCTCACCAGCCTCGGCCCGGTGGTCGAGAAGCACCCCGAGTACGTCGACTCCGAGGTGATCCGGCGGCTGTGCGAACCCGAACGCCAGATCATCTTCCGGGTGCCGTGGGTCGACGATCGCGGCACCGTCCAGATCAACAGGGGTTTCCGCGTCGAGTTCAACTCCGCACTCGGACCGTTCAAGGGCGGCCTGCGCTTTCACCCGTCGGTGTACCTGGGCATCGTCAAATTCCTGGGCTTCGAACAGATCTTCAAGAACTCGCTGACCGGCATGCCGATCGGCGGCGGTAAGGGCGGCGCCGACTTCGACCCCAAGGGCCGCTCCGATGACGAGGTCATGCGGTTCTGTCAGTCGTTCATGACGGAGTTGTACCGCCACCTGGGCGAGTACACCGACGTCCCCGCGGGCGACGCCGGCGTCGGCATGCGTGAAATCGGTTATCTCTTCGGGCAATACAAGCGGATCACCAACCGCTACGAGTCCGGCACGCTCACCGGCAAGGGTCTGACCTGGGGCGGTTCGCAGGTCCGCACCGAGGCCACGGGATACGGGACGGTCTTTTTCGTCAACGAGATCCTGCGGGCCAACAACGACACCTTCGAGGGCAAGCGCGCCGTGGTCTCCGGGTCGGGCAACGTGGCGATCTACGCGATCGAGAAGATTCAGGAACTGGGCGGCACCGTGGTGGCCTGTTCGGATTCCAGCGGCTATGTCGTGGACGAGAAGGGCATCGATCTCGACATCCTCAAGAACATCAAGGAAGTGCGTCGCGGCCGGATCGCCGAGTACGCCGGGATGCGCGGCGGCACAGCCGAGTTCGTCGCCGACCGCAACGTGTGGAGCGTGCCGTGTGAGATCGCGCTGCCGTGCGCCACGCAGAACGAGATCAACGGCGACGAGGCGCGGGCGCTGATCGAGAACGGGTGCCGCGTCGTCGCCGAAGGGGCGAACATGCCGTGTTCCCCCACCGCGGTCAAACATTTCGCGACCGCCGGTGTGACCTTCGCGCCGGGCAAGGCCGCCAACGCCGGGGGCGTCGCCACCAGCGCCCTGGAGATGCAGCAGAACGCCTCGCGCGACTCGTGGACGTTCGCCGAAACCGAACAGCGCCTCGAGCAAATCATGCGGCGCATCCACAACCGCTGCCTGGTCACCGCCGACGAGTACGGCCAACCGGGCAACTACGTGGCGGGCGCGAACATCGCTGGGTTCATCCGGGTTGCCGACGCAATGCTGGCGCTGGGCCTGGTCTGACCGCCGATGTGACGCGCGTCACACTCTGTCACGCCCGGGCGCCCGCCGGTGTCTAAAGGGCATGACTGAATTCACCGCACGCACACACAAGGTCCATCTCACGAGGGTCGTCGTCATCGGCGGCGGTTACTCCGGCATCCTGGCGGCCAACCACCTCCGCGTACGCGCCGATGTCGACGTCACGCTGGTCAACCCCAGGCCGAAATTCGTCGAACGGATCCGGCTGCACCAGATGGTCGCCGCCGGCTACGACGCCGGGGTCGACTACGGCACGCTGCTCGGCGACGGCATCCGGCTCGTCGTCGACAAGGCGGTCCGCATCGACGCCGCGGCGCGCACAGTGGTTCTGGAGTCCGGTCGCGAGCTCGACTACGACTACGTCGTCTACGCCGTCGGCAGCACTGGTACGGTTCCGACGACCGTCCCCGGCGCGGCCGAATTCGCCTATCCGATCGCCGAACTCGAGCAGGCACAGCGGCTGCGCACGGCACTGGAGCAGCTGCATCCCGCGGCTCCGGTCACGGTCGTCGGCGCCGGCCTGACAGGCATCGAGACCGCCGCCGAGCTCGCCGAGCAGGGCCGCAACGTGACGCTGGTATGCGGCGGGCGTCTCGGGCCGTCGCTGTCGGAACCGGGTCGGCGCTCCACCGCCAAGGCGCTGGCCAAGCTCGGCGTGACACTCATGGAGGCCGACGTGGTCGCCGAGGTACGCGCCGGCGGGGTCGTCTTCGCCGACGGCGCCGTGCGCCCGACCGCGCTGACCATCTGGACCGCCGGGTTCGGCGTGCCGGACCTCGCGACCGCGAGCGGCCTGAGCACCGACCACATCGGTCGCCTCATCACCGACGAGACCCTGACCAGTGTGGACGACGAGCGTATCGTCGCCGTCGGTGACTGTGCGGCCCCGTCGAACGAACCGCTGCGGATGTGTTGTGCCACAGCGACGCAGCTCGCCCCGCAGGGGGCGAACACCGTGCTGAACCGCATCGCCGGCACCACCCCCGCCGAGTTCGACTATGCGTACGCCGGGTCCTGCATCAGCCTGGGCCGGCATGCCGCGACGGTGCAGTTCACCCGCAAGGACGACACCCCGGTCAACGTCTACTTCGCGGGACGCGCGGTCGCCACGTTCAAGGAGGCCGTCTGCAAGGGCACGCTGTGGGCGATGCGGCGCTCGGCCCGCAAGCCGGATTGGACGTTCTGGCTCAAGGGCGGCCCGCGGCCCCGCCAGGCGGCGCTGGCGCCGAAGGTGGTCAACCGGACGTGACCACCGCGATGGGCGACCATGCCGAGCGGTTCACCGTCCTGCGGCCGCTGTTGTTCACCATCGCCTACGAGATCCTGGGCAGTGCAACAGAATCCGACGACGTGCTGCAGGACAGCTATCTGCGGTGGGCCGAGGTCGAGCTCGACACGGTGCGCGACACGAAGTCCTTCCTGGCGCAGCTGGTGACCCGCGAGGCCCTGAACGCGCTGCGCACGAGGTCACGTCGGCGCGAGGAGTACATCGGTCCGTGGCTACCGGAACCGCTGCTGCTCGAGTCGCGTGACGCATCGTCCGATGTCGTGCTCGCCGAATCGGTTTCGATGGCGATGCTGGTTCTGCTCGAGACGCTGACGCCCGACGAGCGCGCGGTGTTCGTTTTGCGCGAGGTGTTCGGCTTCGACTACGACGAGATCGCCGGCGCGGTGGGCAGATCCGCGACGACCGTGCGCCAGATGGCACACCGCGCCCGCGAACACGTCCATGCGCGGCGCAACCGTTTCGGCCCGGTGGACGAACGGCGTACCGAGCAGATCACCGAGCAGTTTCTGGCCGCGGCGTCGACCGGTGACATGGAGGGGCTGATGTCGCTGCTGTCTCCCGGCGTCACCTGGACCGCGGACCACGGCGGGAAGGCCACCGCCATCCGCAGGCCGGTGGTCGGTGCGCGTCGCGTGGCGGCGCTCATGGCACGGCTGTTCGAGGTCGCCAAGGAGACGCCGGAGATGCGCTTCGAGACGGCGATCTACAACAGCGCGCCCGCCGTCGTCATCTACACGGGCGAGCACCTGGAAGGTCTCTTCGTCTTTGAGGTGCTCGACGACAAGATCACCAACCTGTACGCCGTGCGCAACCCGGACAAGCTCGCGGGCATCGCGATCCCCCGCAGCATCAGCCGCGAGTGACCTCTGCCACATTCGGCCTGGAGATGTCACACTGCCCTGATGCCCGGTGTCTCGAGGTCAGACCGGCTCTGAGCCGAACCGCCACCCCCGGCGGCCACGGCAAGCCGGATGACCCGAGGAGTTCGACATGACCGATTTGACCAACAACGTCGTTGTGATCGGTGGCGGCTACGCCGGAGTGATGGCCGCGAACCGGCTCGCCCCGCACGCCCGCGTGACACTGGTGAATCCGCGCGCCGAGTTCGTCGAACGGATCCGCCTGCACCAACTGGTCGCGGGCAACGACGACGCCGTCGCCGACTACGCGGCCGTGCTGTCACCCGACGTGCGCCTCGTGGTCGACGGGGCTTCGCGGATCGACGCGGCCGCCCGCACCGTCACGCTGACGTCCGGCACGCCACTGCCGTACGACTACCTGGTGTATGCCGTCGGCAGCACGGGGGAGGTCCCCGCCGCGGTGCCGGGCGCCGCCGAGTTCGCCTACCCGATCAGTGAATTGGAACAGGCCAAACGACTCACCGCGCGGATGGCGGATGTGCCGACCTCGGCGCCGGTGGTGGTCGTCGGCGGCGGGTTGACCGGCATCGAGACCGCGACCGAACTGGCCGAAGCCGGCCGCCCCGTCACGTTGGTGACCGACGTGCTCGGTCCGTCACTGGCGGCCAGTGGTCGCCGGTCGATCGCCAAGCGGCTGGCCAAGCTGCGGGTCGACGTGATCGAAGGCAGCGCCGTCGCGGAGGTCCGGGCCGACCGCGTGGTGGTGGCCGACGGACGCGAGGTGCCGAGCGCGGTCACGGTGTGGACGGCCGGATTCGGCGTGCCCGGATTGGCCGCCGCCAGCGGTCTGGCCACCGACGCGCTCGGCCGGCTGCTCACCGACGAGACGCTCACCAGCGTCGACGATGTGCACATCGTCGGTGCCGGCGACGCGGCGTCACCGTCGAATCAGCCGTGGCGGATGAGCTGCCAGGCCGCCCTCCCGCTGGGCGCGCAGGCCGCGAACACGGTGCTGGCACGCCTGGCCGGCGAGGACCCGGCCGCGGTGAACCATGCGATGGCCGGGCAGTGCATCAGCCTGGGACGTAAGGCGGGCATATTCCAGTTCGCCGACGTCGACGACACGCCGCGGCGCTGGTACATCGGTGGTCGCACCGGTGCGCTGATCAAAGAGCAGGTGTGCCGCTACACGCTGAAATGGATCCGGGGCGAGGCCGACAAGCCGGGGTCCTACACCTGGAAGACGAACCCGCGCCGCCAGCAGGCGGTGGCGTCGGAGCACGGGACCGAGCCGGCGATCCGATGAACGGCACGGGTGACGAACACGCCGAACGGTTCACGGTGCTGCGTCCGCTGCTGTTCACGATCGCCTACGAGATCCTGGGCAGCGCAACCGAAGCCGACGACGTGTTACAGGAGAGCTACCTGCGCTGGGCCGAGGTGGACCTGACGACGGTGCACGACACCAAGGCCTACCTCGCCCAGCTCGTCACCCGCCAGTCACTCAACGCGCTTCGGGCGCAGTCCCGAAGGCGGGAGGAGTACGTCGGCCCGTGGTTGCCGGAACCGCTGCTGCTCGACACGCGCGACGCATCGTCGGATGTCGTGCTGGCGGAGTCGGTTTCGATGGCGATGCTCGTCGTGCTAGAGACGTTGAGCCCGGACGAGCGCGCAGTGTTCGTGCTGCGCGAGGTGTTCGGTTTCAGCCACGACGAGATCGCCGACGCCGTCGGCAAGTCGGCAGCCACCGTGCGTCAGATGGCGCACCGGGCACGCGAACACGTGCAGTCGCGGCGCAAGCGGTTCGAGCCGGTCGATCCGAAGGTGTCGATGGAGATCACGCAGCGGTTCTTCGCGGCGGCGGCCACCGGTGACGTCGACGCCTTGCTCGAGATGTTGACCGACGACGTCCAGTGGACCGCGGACTCCGACGGCAAGGTCAGCGCGGCCCGGCGGCCGGTCGTCGGCGCCGAGAAGGTCGCCAGGGTCCTGGTCGGGCTGGTGCGGGTCGCGGGCGAGGCGGGTCGCGTGGAACCGGCGATGTACAACAACGCGCCCGCCCTCAAGCTCTACCTCGGCGACCGCTTCGAGGGGCTGATCACCATCGAGGTCACCGAGGACCGGATCTCGCACTTCTATGTCATGCGCAACCCGGACAAGCTGGCCGGGGTGGACATCCCGCGGGAAGTCACGCGCAACATCTGACAAGCTGGGTCGGTGCGGATCGACCTGCTCGGCGACCTCGGCAGCGCCCCAGCGGTTCTGCGTGCCGTCGGATACGCCGCGGCCGAACGCGGGCTGGCGCCGCCGGCCGCTTTGATCGGCGAATGGTTCGGCTCGGGTGCGGTCATCGCGCCTTCCGTCGAGGTCGTGCCGGTCGAGTGCGCGCGCGTCTTCGACGTCCCTGTGGGTTCGGGCACTGGAGATGCGGTGGGAGGCGGCTGGTTCGGCTATCTGTCGTACCCGGACGCGGCCGCCGACGGTTCGGGACCGCGCATGCCCGAGGCCGCGGGCGGCTGGTCCGATTGTGTGCTGCGCCAGGACGGCGACGGGCGGTGGTGGTTCGAAAGCCTCTCCGAGGCAACGATTCCGGAATGGGTGGCCGAGGCGCTGCGAGTGCCGGTCGAGCCGCGGCCGTTCCACGTCGAGTGGGGTCAGGCCGACCGCGATGCGCATCGGCGCGGGATGTCGGAGTGCCTGGAGGCGATCGCGGCCGGGGAGGTCTACCAGGCGTGTGTGTGCACGCAGTTCCGCGGCCGACTCGACGGATCGACGCTCGACTTCTTCGCCGATGCCGTGCACCAGACCGCACCGGCGCGCGCCGCGTACGTGGCCGGCAGCTGGGGGGCGGTGGCGTCGTTGTCGCCGGAACTGTTCCTGCGCAGGCGAGGTGAGCACATCGCGTCGAGCCCGATCAAGGGGACGCTGCCGCGCTCGGCGGATCCGGCCGCGCTCCGCTGTTCGGTCAAAGACGTGGCTGAGAACATCATGATCGTCGACCTGGTGCGCAACGACCTGGGACGTGTGGCCGACGTCGGTTCGGTGACCGTTCCGGAGTTGTTGGTCGTGCGACCGGCACCCGGGGTGTGGCACCTCGTGTCGACGGTGGCTGCCCAGGTGGGGGCCGATGTGCCGATGTCGGAGGTGCTCGACGCGACGTTCCCGCCGGCGTCGGTGACGGGAACACCGAAGGCGCGGGCACGTCAACTGCTCGCCGGGTGGGAGCCGGTGCGACGAGGAGTGTATTGCGGCACAGTCGGTTTCGCGTCGCCGGTAGCCGGGTGTGAGCTGAACGTGGCGATCCGGACCGTCGAATTCGACGCTTCGGGCGGCGCGGTCCTCGGCGTCGGGGGCGGGATCACGGCCGACTCCGACCCGGATCGTGAGTGGGCGGAGTGCCTGCACAAGGCGGCACCGATCATGCAATCACTGACGGCCGGCGCTCAGCTGTGATAGTCAGGGCGGCTATGGACCTTCCTGCCCTGACGACTTTCGCCCCGGATGCGCCGATCCTGATGGTGAACCTCCTGAAGTTCAAGGAGCCCGGCGGACTGGAGAGCTATCTCCAGTACGGCGCGGGCGTCGCTCCGCTTCTCGAGAAGGCGGGTGCCACCGTGCGCTACGGCGGCGAACTCCCCGCATATGTCATCGGCGACGAGGCCAAGCCGTGGTGGGACGTGATCCTCGTGGTCGAATATCCGACTCCCGCGGCGTTTCTGGAGATGGTCAGCAGCGAGGAGTACGCGAAGGTGCACGTGCACCGCGAGGAGGCGTTGGAGCGCGCCGAGTTGATCGCGACGGCACGCTGGTCGATCACCGGCTGACCCTCGCGGCCGGGACTATTGCCGGACTATTGCCGGGACCGCAGAACCGCGTCGTAGAGCTCGCGCCGTGACGGTGAGCCCGGGTTCGCCGCGACCACGTCGGCGCACGCGTCCTTGACCCGCGCGCCGTCGTCGACGAGCTTGTGGACCGCCGCGACCAGCGTGTCGAGGTCCGCCTTCGGCACCGCGCCCGCCAGCACGACGGTGATCTCGCCGAGCACCCCGTCGGCGGCCCACTCGGCGAGCTCGGCCAGCCCTCCGCGGACGACCTCCTCGTGCGTCTTGGTCAGCTCCCGGCACACCACCGCGCGGCGGTCGGCCCCGAGCACGTCGACCGCGTCGGCGAGCGTGCCCGCGAGGCGGCGCGGTGACTCGAAGAACACGCACGTCCGCTGCTCGGCGGCCAGCGTCGTCAGCCACGCCCGGCGAGCGGCCTGCTTGCGCGGCGCGAAGCCCTCGAAGCAGAACCTCTCGGCCGGCAACCCCGAGACCGCCAGCGCCGTCGTCACCGCCGACGGACCGGGCAGGCACGTGACCGGGAGTTCCGCCTCGATACAGGCCGTCACCAGGCGGTAGCCGGGGTCGCTGATCAGGGGCATGCCGGCGTCGCTGACCAGCAGGACCGTCGCACCTGCGCGGATGTCGTCGAGCAGGCCCGCGACCCGCGACGCCTCGTTCTGGTCGTAGAGACTGACCACCCTCGCGGCCGTCCTGATCTCGAGGTTCTGGGCCAGCGTGCGCACTCGGCGGGTGTCCTCGGCGGCGATGACGTCGGCGCCCTTCAGCGCGGCGACCAGGCGCGCAGAGGCGTCCGAGGGTTGGCCCAGCGGCGTGGCGCCGATGAGCAGTCGGCCGAGGCTCATCCGGACAGCCTACGATCGCACTCGTGACCGCCCCCGCCACCAAAGCGCCGCGCGCGGTCCCGGTCATCAGCCCCGCGCCGCAGGTGCCCGCCGCGGACTTCGGGCCCGTCGACCGGATGCAGGGCTGGGTGATGACCGCCGTCATCGCCGCACTGGCCGCGGTGACGCGGTTCCTCAACCTCGGCTCACCGACCGATGCCGGGACGCCGATCTTCGACGAGAAGCATTACGCGCCGCAGGCCTGGCAGATGCTGCACAACCACGGTGTCGAGGACAACCCGGGCTACGGCCTGGTGGTGCACCCGCCTGTGGGCAAGCAGTTGATCGCGATCGGCGAGGCGCTGTTCGGCTACACCGGGCTCGGATGGCGATTCACCGGTGCCGTGTGCGGAGTGATCGTCGTGGTGCTGGTCGCGCGGATCACGCGCCGCATCAGCCGGTCGACCGTGGTGGGCGGTATCGCGGGACTGCTGGTCACCGCCGACGGGGTGAGCTTTGTCGCGTCACGCACCGCGCTGCTCGACGGGTTCCTGGTGACGTTCGTGGTGGCGGCGTTCGGTTGTCTGATCGTCGATCGCGACCAGGTACGCGAGCGCATGCACCTCGCGCTGCTGGAGGGCCGCATCGGCAAGACGTTGTGGGGGCCGAGACTCGGCGTCCGGTGGTGGCGGTTCGGCGCGGGCGTGCTGCTCGGATTGGCTTGCGCGACAAAGTGGTCAGGCGTCTACTTCATCGCCTTCTTCGGCGTGATGACGATGGTGTTCGACATCCTGGCGCGTCGGCAGTACCGGGTTCCGCGGCCGTGGCTCGGCGCGTTCCGACGCGACCTGGGACCGTCGCTGTACGCGCTGGTGCTCATTCCGTTCGGCGTGTATCTGGCGTCGTATGCACCATGGTTCGCCTCCGAGACGGCCGTCAATCGCCACGAGGTGGGGCAGTCGATCGGCCCGGATAGCGTGTTGCCGATCCCCGACGCATTGCGTTCGCTGTGGCATTACACCTACGCCGCGTACAGGTTTCACTCCGGGCTGACCAACGCCGATGGCAACCATCACCCGTGGGAGTCGAAGCCGTGGACGTGGCCGATGTCGCTACGGCCGGTGCTCTACGCGATCGACAACCAGGATGTGCCCGGGTGTGGCGCGCAGTCGTGTGTCAAGGCCGTGATGTTGGTCGGCACACCCGCGATGTGGTTTCTCGCGGTGCCGATTCTGGGATGGGCGATCTGGCGGGCATTCATCAAGCGCGACTGGCGTTATGGCGTTGCGTTGGTGGGCTACAGCGCGGGCTTCCTGCCGTGGTTCGCCGACATCGACCGCCAGATGTACTTCTTCTATGCGGCGACGATGGCACCGTTCATGGTGATGATGATCGCGTTGATCCTCGGCGACATTCTGCACATGCCGAACCAGAACGCCGAGCGCCGAACGCTGGGGCTGATCGCGGTGAGCTGTTATATCGCGTTGGTGCTGACCAACTTCGCGTGGATGTACCCGATCCTGACCGGCATCCCTATATCGCAGACGACGTGGAACATGCAGATCTGGCTGCCGTCCTGGCGCTGAGCGTGGCGGTGCCGATGCCACGCTCTTGTTTTTGCGCGTAGGGTCGTGGATCGACGTTATCCACAACCCTATACGCAAAATTGCGTTCGGCGAGCGGATTTGTCGGCGCGCGTGGCAAGCATCCCGGTATGGACGACGTCTTCATCGGAAGCACGGCTGTGTCCGCAGGTGCGCTGACACGAGCGAGCCTTCGATGGAACTATCAGGCGATCTTCCCGGGCGTCTACCACTCGAAGCTCGTTGTCCCAGCGCTCGAACAACGCATTCGCGGAGCCTGGCTATGGTCGGGGCGGCGTGGGCTCATCACCGGACGCGCCGCGGCCGCTTTGCACGGGGCGTTGTGGGTCGACGCGGCAACACCCGTCGAAATGATCTGGACGAGCGGCCGACCGCCGCGGGGGATCATTGTGCGCAACGAACGGATCGACGCCGACGACATTCGGTTGATAAACGGTATGCCTGTCGCCACGCCGGCGCGCACTGCATTCGACCTCGCCCGGCATTTGCCCCGTGACCTCGCGGTACGCCACTTGGATGCCCTGGCACGAGCCACTGGTGTGACCGCGTCGGAAGTGGTCGAGTTGAGTCATCGATATCCGCGCGCACGGGGACTGCCGCGCGCTCGAACGGCGCTGTGGTTGATGGACGGCGGAGCACAATCGCCACAGGAGACCCGTATACGGCTCATCCTCATCGACGACGGGCTACCGCCGCCGAGAACTCAGATCGCGGTTACCGACGGCGCCAGCGAGGCCTTCATCGACCTGGGTTACGACGAGCCCAAGGTTGGTTTCGACTACGAGGGTCGACACCACAGCGAGGACCGCGGTCAGTACGTCCACGACATCGGACGCGCGGTGCAAAATGAATCGCCTGCTGTGCTCCGCGACGATACGCAGGTCGATCCATCCTTCTCGCTCGAGCAAC
>NZ_LZJE01000048.1:0-27816 GCF_001666865.1 Mycobacterium sp. E136 | reverse complement strand
GCTGCGGTCGTCGCGCAGCTGGCGCTGAATGTCCGGTCGGTCGCCGAGCACCTTCAGCGCGGTCGACAGCAGGCGCACCGTGGTCTCCTGACCGGCCGAGAAGACATTGGTGGCCACTCGCACGACGTCACCCACCTCGGGTGTCGTGCCGTCCGGGAACGACGCGGTGGCCAGCCCGGTCAACACATCGTCACGCGGCTCACGCCTGCGGTCCTCGACGTACTCGGCGAACACGTCGTAGAGGTACTCCAGCGGCGTCTTGGCCAACGTCTTGTCGGCATTGCCCAAACCGCTGCCGTGCGTGCCGCGGGCGAGCCGCTCGAGCAGCTCCGGGCGGTCCTCCTCGGGGACGCCGAGCAGGTCGGCGATCACCCGCAAGGTGAACGGCGCGGCGAAGCCGGTGATGAACTCGCCCTGTCCCGGCGCGAGGAAGTCGTCGAGGATGTCGTCGGCGAGCTGCCACATCGCGTCCTCGTTCTCCTTGAGGCGCTTCGGCGTGATCAGCCGCATCAGCAGGGCCCGGTGGTTGGTGTGCGTCGGCGGGTCGAGCGTCGGCAGCTGATCGCTGAACGGGATCTCGTCGCGATGCTCCTTGATGATCTCGGTGACGTCGTCGCCTTCCAGCGGCACGGGGAAGCCCGGGAACGGGCCGGTCACCGAGATGCACGAGGAGAACGTCTCGGCGTCGTTGTAGACGTCGACGGCCTCCTGCCAACCGGTCACCATCGTGACGCCGTAGTGGTCCTCGCGGGTCACCGGGCACTTGTTGCGCAGCGCCTCGTAGAACGGGTACGGGTCGGCGGTCAGGCGCCCGTCCCGGAAGAAGTCGACCCTGGTCATGTCCTCGGTGAGGTCCTCGGTCATGCGCCCTCCGTTTCGACGATCTCAAGCAACGAGAACGTGATTCTCATATCTGGGTATCAGATTTCCATAGTGGCACGGCGCCGTCAACGAGACCCCCGGGGCGACTCGGTGCTCTAGCGGTCGAGCAGCGATCGGTAGAGCACCGAAATCGCTCACTGAATGGGCTCGTCCCCCAGCACCGTCGTGCGCAGCATCTCGCGCGGCGAGTCCGGGTCGTACGGTGCGGCGCGGTGCAGCACCCCGTTGTTGTCCCAGATCACGGTGTCACCGACGGACCACCGGTGGCTGTAGACCAAGTGAGGCTGCGTCGCACGGTCGAGCAGCTCGGCCAGAAGCGCACGGCCCTCGTCGACGTCCATGCCGACGACGTGATCCGCCGACGCCCCCAGCACCAGCGACTTGCGGCCGCTGCGGTGCGTCCACACCAGGGGGTGTTCGTGGGTGGGCCGCGACCGCCACTTGGCCACCAGTTCCGGCGATGGATCGGGGGTCACCCGGCGCTGCGACGCCTCGAGCGAGTGCACCACCCGCAGCGATCCGAAGCGCTGCTTCTCCTCGTCGGTGAAGGCCTCGTAGGCCGCGTATGAGTTCGCGAACTCCGTCTCCCCGCCCGTCTCGGCCACCTGCTTGGCCGAGAGCACCGTCGCCTTCTGCGGGCACTCGTCGTTGGTGGGTGTGCATCCGTCGATGTGCCAGTCGAACGTGGCCCGCAGATAGTCCGCCGAGGCGTTCTTCGACTTGTCGAGCGTCACCGGATAGATCCCGGCGACCGGATGGTGGCCGTCCGACGAATGGTCGATCTCGCCGAGCCGTTGGCAGAACGCGACCTGCGCCTCCGGGGTCAGGCCGAGACCGGGAAACACCAGAACGCCGTTGTCCTCCAACGCATCGAGGATCGCGGCGCCCAGCGCGTCGTCATTGGCCAGCGCATCGGAGTCGAGGCCGGTCACCTCCGCGCCGACCGATGCGGTGAGCTTGTCGATCGTCAGCACTGTCATGCTCGTCCTGTCCTTGTCGTCACGGCACCGGCGAGCTGACGCGGTGCATTTCGGCGTCGGCCGAGTCGGCGGGCTTCTGCGTACCGAAGACCTCGACGGCCATCGACACCATGATCATCGAGTAGATGAGGTGCAGCAGGTTCAGCGCATCCTCGGGCAGATCGTCGAGGGGGAACTTGTCGCAGTAGTCGATCGCTTCCTCGAAGCGCGGCGTGAAAGCGTCGTAGAACTCGCGGATCTCCGGCATGGGCGTGGCCAGCCGGGTCGCCCACCGCTCGGCTTCGGTTGGCAGGCACCACTTCTCGGCGAACGGTTCGAATTCTGCGAACGCACTGGGCAGACGGGTCATGCTCAGACCCTCACCGGACTGCGGTCGGCTTTGTATTCCTCGACCCACTTGACGGCCTCGTGGTGCAGATGGCGCACCAGGATTTCCTGGTCGCTGAGCGGGTAGTCGTCGACTATCGGTTCACCCAGGCCGTATTCCAGCGCCGCCTGGGTGCCACCGAGCATTCCGGCGTCCTGCAAGGCGAACTCCTTGAGCACCACGGAAGCGACCTCATGCTCGATGCGCTCACGCACGCTGCGGGCGGGGTGAAATGCGTTGTAGGCCTCGAACTTATGGGTGTTGTGCGACGTCGGCCAGTACCGGTACAGCAGATACCAACCGTGGTAGATGAGGATCTCCAGGTTCGGGAAGATCTGGAAGTTGGTGATGCCCCACGGCTCGATGTTGCCCGGGTTCAGTCCGGCCGACTGATGCGTCTCCGGAGTCCGCCACGGGCCGACGAGTCCGCTGCGCGTGATCCGCTCGACCGGATACATGTACTCCGGTGCGAGCAGCCACCGACGGGTGCCCGCCGTCGACACCAGCCGGTGGGGTCCGTCGATCTGGAAGTGCCCGCACTCGAAGGTGGCGTTCGGCTGGCGCACCGCGCTGGGGACCTGCTGAGAGTGCAGCGACGGAACGTGGTAGTACTCCTGGAACGCGTCGGCGAAGATCTTCCAATTGCTGTTGTTCTGCGCCTCGAATTCGTAGCGCTCGGTCATCAATTCGAACGGATAGTCGTCGAGCGCGGTGATCATCGGGCCGAGGAATTCGCGCAGCGTCCACCGCGGTTCGGGGTCGAAGTTGATGAAGATGAACCCGTTCCACACGTCGCACTGCACGGGCTTCAACCCGTGCCGTTCGTGGTCGAGGCCGAAGAACTCGCCCTCCTGCTGAACGAACGTCAGGTCACCCTTGAGGTCGTAGCGCCACCCGTGGTACTTGCAGGTGAACTGCCGGCACGTGCCCTTCACCTCTTCGTTGGGAAAGTCGTTCCACACCAATTTGTTTCCGCGGTGACGGCAGATGTTGTAGAACGCGCGGATCTGCTGATCCTTACCCCGCACCACGATCACCGACGTCTTGGCCGCGTCGATCTCCTTGGTCAGGTAGCTCCCGACCCGAGGCAGCTCCTCCACACGCGCGACGTTCAGCCAGGCGCGTTTGAAGACCGCTTCACATTCGAGGCCGTAGAACTCCGGTGAGATCGAGTCGCGGAACGAGACGGGTCCGGTGCCCAGCTCGGGATAGTGCTCCGTCCAGCTGCCCTCGGCCGGCTTGGGCCACTTAGTAGCCATGAGAACCTCCGTGTCGTTGGTGTGCGGGAAGCGGGCCGGTCATCACAGCACCGATCCGCCGTTGACGCCGAGAATCTGGCCGGTGATGAATCCGGCCTCCTCAGAGCACAGGAAGCCGACGGCCGCGGCGATGTCGTCACCGGTGCCGAGATGGCCGAGCGGAACGGTCGCGGCCATCTGCTCGTTCGGCGGGAGGTGTCCGGCCTTCTGACCGGCATGCTGCATCGGGGTCTCGATGGCCGACGGCGGGATGTTGTTCACCGTGATGCCGGCCGGGCCGTACTCGCGTGCAAGTGATTTGGTCAGCGAGAGCAGCGCCCCCTTGGACGCGGCGTAGTGGGCCATCCTCGGCGAACCCCGCTGTGCACTGGACGACGAAATCATCACGATGCGGCCCCAGCCCGCTTCGAGCATGTCGGTCACCGCCACCTGACAGCAGTGGAATGTCCCGGTGAGGTTGACGTCGATCAACCGCTGCCATGCCTGCGGTGTGATGTCGGTGAAGGCCGCCCAGTCCACCGCCCCAGCGCTGGTGACCAGGATGTGCACCGGCCCCAACTCGCTGCGCACCTTCGCGAACGCCTCCTCGACGGCCGTGCGGTCGCTGACGTCGGCAGCGATTCCCAGCGCCGTGACGCCGTCGGCCCGCATCTCCTCGGCGACCCGTTGCGCCGCTTCGCCGTTGACGTCGAGCACGGCCACCTTGTGGCCGCGACGACCGAGTTCGCGGCACGTCGCCTCCCCCATGCCCGACGCACCGCCGGTCACCACCGCGACGCGGCTCATCGCATCCGTCCCATCACTCGACCTCGCCTCTACTCATAGACCACGTGGACCGTCCGGCTCGTCGGCAGGGATTGGCACGTCAGCACCCAGCCTTCGGCCACTTCGTCGTCATCCAGAGCGTCGTTGTTCAGCATCCGGGCGCTTCCGGACACGACGCGCGCCATACACGTTCCGCACGAGCCCGTCTCGCACGACGACGGCGCACGCAGACCCGCCATCCGCGCCGTCTGCAACAGCGTGTTGCCTGCGCGGTAGGCAGCGGTGGTGGTTGCCCGATCGAGTTCGATGACCACCTCTTCGGTCTGCTTTGTGGCGGCAGCGACCTCACTGGACACCGGGTCCACCGAAAACCGCTCGAGGTGCAGGCGTTCGCGGGGCACGCCCGTGCGCAACAGGGCGCTCTCCACCGTGTCCATGAACGGCCCGGGGCCGCAGATGTAGTAGTCGACGTCACCGCACGACGATGCGAATGCCTCGACCGCGGCGGGTTGGACGACGCCGGTCTCCTCGTCGAAGTGACCGGTGACCGACAGGCGTTCGGGGTGGGCGGCGGCAAGCGTCGTCAGCGCCTCGCCGAAGATCACCGAGTCGCGGCTGCGGTTGGCGTAGAAGAGGCTGATCCGCCGGCGTGTGCTCACCAACGCCGAACCGATCAGCGAGAAGATCGGGGTGATACCGCTGCCGCCGGCGAATGCGACGATGTCGCGCTCGGAATCACTGAGCAGGAACCGGCCGCCGGGCGGCGCGGCGTGGATCTCCGCGCCGACTTCCGCGGTGTCGTTCAGCCAGTTGGAGATCAGGCCGCCCGGATCGCGCTTGACGGTGATCTGCAGGTCGTTGCCGTTGTGCGGGAACGACGACATCGAGTAGCACCGCCGATGGGCGTCGCCGTCGAGGTTCACCTGCAGCGTCAGGAACTGACCGGGCTTGTAGCGGAAGCGGTGTGAACAGTCCGCCGGCACATCGAGGACCAACGACACGGCGTCGCTCGTCTCGCGCACCACCCGTTTGATGCGCAGTGGGGCGAACTCTTCGGCGGACATCGACATCACAGTATCAAGTACTTGCGATAGATCTCAAGCGGTCGATGCTGTGCCTGCGCCCCGCGGTGTCGTAGCGTGACCGAATGCAACGGCATCGCGTGATCGCGTGGGGCACCGGCGCCGTCGGCGTCGAGATGATCGCCGCGGTACTCGACGACCGGTCGGCGTTCGATCTCGTCGGCGCGCGCGTCTATTCGGCGGACAAGGACGGCGTCGACGTCGGGGAGCTGATCGGTCGCGACCCGGTCGGCGTCAGCGCCACCACCGACGTGGGCCGGATCCTGGCCCTCGACGCCGATTGCGTCCTCTATACGCCACGCAACACCGACATCGACGAGGTCTGCGCGATCCTCGCCAGCGGGAAAAACGTTGCCACGACGGCGTTTCTGTTTCACCCGCACCGCACCCGGCCCGACGACCGCGAGCGTTTGCTCGACGCGTGCCGGACAGGCAACAGCACCGTGCACGGCAGCGGACTGAATCCCGGCAACCTCTCCGGCGTCCTGCCGTTGGCGCTGTCCGGCATGAGTCGCACCATCGACAAGATCACCGTGCAGGAGCGCGCCGACTGGTCCGTCTACGACAGCACGGCGATCACGTTCGACAACATGGCGTTCGGGGAGCCCGTCGAGACCATCAGCCCCACGGGCACCGAGTTCCTCGCGTTCAACAGTGCGATCTTCAGCGAACAGGTCTGGCTCGTCGCCGACGCCCTCAATGCCGGCATCGACGAGGTGGCCGCGGCGGTCGAAGCCGTTCCTGCTCAGCACGATCATCAGATCTTCGACCGCGTCCTGCATGCGGGGACGACCGCGGGCCAGCGGTGGACCTGGTCGGGACGGCGCAACGGCGAGACCTTGGTCGAGATCGAGACGCTGTGGACTGTCGGCAACGAGTACCCGACTCATTGGCCCAAGCCGCAGCACGGTTGGACGTTGACGATCGAGGGCGATCCGTCGATGCGCACCCACTTCTTCTCGTTGGCCAGCTTCAGCCGCGACGCGAGCATGGCAGAGCACGTGCGTTCGGCGAACGTGGCGACGGCGATGCAGGTGCTCAACGCCGTCCCCGCGATCATCGCCGCACCCGCCGGGTTCGCGACGATGGCCGATCTGCCGCTGATCCGCAGCCACATCGGTTTCGGCAACGCCTGACTGCGTTCACTCCCCGATGTGGTCGTCGGCCATCGCGTGTCCGGTGCCCTTGACGACCACGCGGGCCAGCAGGTCGCGCAGTGTCTGCTGCTCTTCTGCCGTGAGGACGCCGAACACCGCCTCGTGCGCGGCGATCGCGTCGCTGACGACGGCGCCGGCGACCTTGCGGCCTTCAGATGTCAGATAGGCCTTCAGAATTCGCGCATGCTGGGGGTCGGGTTTGCGTTCGACCAGCCCACGCTGCTCGAGAGCCTTGACCGCGAGCTGCACACCCTGCGGGGTGATCAACAGGCGGCGCGCGAGTTCGGCGCCGGAGAGCCCGGGCTCGTTGGCGAGTTGACGCAGCACACCGATCTGGGCGGTGCTGACGCCGTGCTGGCTCACCGCGTCGTTGATGGCGGTGAGGGCGAAATACCAGGCCTGCTTGAGATGCCACAGGATGTTGTCGCCGAGTTCCATGCCCAGATCTGGGTTTGTCTGCCTAGCCACCGTCCAAGTTCCCTTCGTGCTTGTAGACCTGACCGTCCTTCATCACGAAGCACACGTCGAGGGTGGCGGCGATGTCGCGGGACGGGTCGCCGGGCACCGCGACGATGTCGGCGAGGTACCCGGGTGCCAGGCGACCCAGTTCGTCGTCGGCCTCGATCAGCTCGGCACTGGTGACGGTCGCGGCGCGGATCGCCTGCATGGGCGTCATCCCCCGTTCCACGAGCGCGCACAGTTCCTTGGCGTTCTGTCCGTGCGGGATCGCCGGCGCGTCGGTACCGCAGGCGATGCGCACGCCCGCCGCAATGGCCTTGGGCAGCATGGCCTGTGCGCGGGGGAACACCTCCTCGGCCTTCTTGCGCAGTTCGGGCGCGATGCGGTCGACCGCCATCGCCTGGGTCAGGTAGGTGGTCGAGACGAGGAACGTGCCGGTGTCGGCCATCAGCTGGATAGTCTCGTCGCTTGCGAGGAAGCCGTGCTCGATGCAGTCGATACCGGCTTTGATGCAGGCCCGAATCGCGCTGTCCCCCACGGCGTGCGCGGCGACACGAACTCCTGCGCGGTGGGCCTCGTCGGCGATCGCGGCGAACTCGTCGTCGCTGTACTGCTGCGCGCCCGGGGCCGTGCTGTGCGACATCACCCCGCCGGAAGCGGACACCTTGATCAGCTTGGCGCCGTGGCGGACCTGGTAGCGCACGCAGGCGCGCACGTCGTCGACGCCGTTGGCGATGCCCTCGGCCACCGACAACGGCATGATTCCCGGCGCGAGACGTTGGAACACCGTCGGGTCGAGGTGGCCGCCGTACGGGGTCACCGCATGTCCGGCCGGATAGATCCGCGGCCCGGGGTGCCAGCCCTGGTCGATGGCGCGCTGCAGCGCCACGTCCAGCAGGTAGCCGCCGGTCTTCACCATCAGGCCGAGGTTGCGCACGGTGGTGAACCCGGCCTCGAGCGTGGTGCGGGCGTTGACCGCGCCGCGCAGCGTGCGATAGGCGGGGTCGTCCTGTACACCGTGCATCGGGCTCGGCAGACCCTCCGGCCCGCCGGGCCCGCCGATGAGCAGGTTGAGCTCCATGTCCATCAGGCCGGGCAGCAGCGTGACGTCGCCGAGCTCGATCTCGATGGCCGACTCATCCTGCAGCTCTGAGGGATTGACCGCGGCGATGCGGTTGCCCTCGATGACGACGACGGCCGGCGAACGCACCTCTCCGGTCTCGACGTCTGCCCAGCGCGCGGCGCGCAGGACGGTGCGCGTCGTCACGGAACCGGTTCGGAAACGCAGTCGAGCGTGGTGGCGCCCGAATCGGGAACCTTGGGCTGCTTCCAGCACTCGACAGGGAAGGACACCTGCACCATCGAATACAGCAGATGCATCAGGTTGAGCACATCCTCGGGCAGGTCGTCGAGCGAGAACTTGTCGCAGTAGGCGAGGGCCTCCTCGGCGCGCGCGGTGATCGCGTCGTAGAACGCCTGCATCTCGGTCATCGTCGACGAGAGCCGCTTCTCGTACCGCTCGGCCTCCGAGCCCAGGCACCAGTTCGAGAACTGTTCGAGGTCGGCGAATTCGGGTGGCAGCTTGTGGGTTTCGGTCGTCGTCATCTCAGACACCCGCCGTCTTGCGCTCGAAGTTCTCGACCCACGCCGCGGTCTCCTTGTGCAGGTGACGGATCAGCACTTCCTGGTCGCAGAGCAAGAAGTCGTCGAGCACCCGCGACTCGATCATCGACTGGGTGGCCTCCAAGGTATTGGCGTCCTGCAGGCCGTATTCCTTGAACGACACCGCTGCCAGTTCCTGCGCGACGCGCTCACGGGGAGTGCGCGGCTGCGGGAAGTACACCGTGCCCTCGAACACATGCGTGTTGTACGACGTCGGCCAGTAGTGATACGTGAGGTACCAACCCTGGCCCCAGAACAGGATCACGAAGTTCGGGAAGAGCTGGAACGAATCGAGGCCCCACGGATCGCATTTCGCGGGGTTCAGTCCGACGGGCATCTCCCCCAGATCCGGTTTGTCCCACGGCCCGAAAAGGCCGCTGCGGCAGATGTCCTCGATCGGCTTGCGCATCTCGTCGGCCATCTCCCAGGCGCGCACGCCCGATGTGCTGACCAGCCGGTGCGGGCCCTCGATCCGGTAGTGCGGCGCCTCGAAACCGGCCTCGGCGGCGGCCTTCGAGTACGCGGTCGGCGACTGGTTCGCGTGCAGCACCGGTGCGTGGTAGAACTCCTGGAACGCGTCCATGTAGAGCTTCCAGTTCGCCTTGACCTCGGAGCGGTAGTAGAACCGCGACGTCATCTTGTCGAAGGGGTAGCCCTCCAGATCCGTGATCATCGGTCCGAGGAACTCCCGCAGCGACTGCTCGGGTTCCTTGGCGAAGTTGACGAAGATGAATCCCTCCCACACCTCAGAGTGCACCGGGACCAGCCCGTAGCGGCTCTTGTCGAGGTTGAAGAACTCACCCTCCTGTTGCACGAAGGTGAGGTTGCCGTCGAGGTCGTAGCGCCAGGCGTGGTACTTGCAGGTGAACTGCCGGCACACTCCGCTGGTCTCCTCCAGCGGCATGTCGTTCCACACCAGCTTGTTGCCCCGGTGTCGGCAGATGTTGTGGTAGGCCTTGACCTCGCCGGATGTGGTCCGCACCACGATGATGGAGGTGTTGGCAACCTTCATCTCTTTGGTGAAGTAGCTGCCCTTGCGCGGAACCTGTTCAACGCGACCGACATTCAGCCAGGCGCGCTTGAAGATCGCCTGACGTTCCTTCTCATAGAACTCCGGGCTGATGGAGTCCTCGTAGGAGACGGGATCGGTACCCAGTTCGGGATAGTGCTCCGTCCAACTTCCCTCTGGCGGTTTGGGAAAGCGAGCCATTGCCTACTCCTGTCTACCGCCCGGCCTAGACCGTGCCGGGAGCTGCAGCGCCGACGGTATATGCTCCATGTCACAATCGCAAGTAGTTGATACAGGGTCGACGCGGGCGAACGCCGTCACCGAATTTCTGCACGACGGTAACCCCCGCTCGCCACGGCGCAAGCGGCGCGAAAGGGTGTGCACACAAATGCGATCGGACGAGTTGTTCATCGGTGGTACATGGTCCGAGGCGAGCGCCGCAGACCGCATCGAGGTCGTCTCCCCGCACACCGAGGAACCCGTCGCGCGCGTCGCCGCCGCTGTCCCTGCAGACGTCGACAAGGCCGTCGCGGCCGCGCGGTCGGCCTTCGACTACGGCCCGTGGCCGCGCCTCGACCCGGGCGAGCGGATCGCCGCGGTGCGCAAGCTGGCCGAGCGCTACGGCGAGCGTCGCGGCGAGATGGCCGAAACCATCACCGCCGAGATCGGGGCGCCGATCAGCTTCGCCCAGCGCGCACAGGTCGGGTTGCCCGCGATGATGATGTCCGCGTTCTGCGATCTGGCCGAGACGTATCCGTGGACCGAATCCCGCCCGGGGATGTACGGGACCGATATCCGGATCCGCCGGGAGCCCGTCGGGGTCGTCGCCGCCATCGTCCCGTGGAACATGCCGCAGTTCCTGATCGTCACCAAGCTGATCCCCGCGCTGCTCGCCGGCTGCACGGTCGTTCTCAAGCCGGCTCCCGAGTCGCCGCTGAACGCGCTGCTGCTGGCCGAGATGATCGCCGAGGCCGGTTTACCCGAAGGCGTCGTCAGCGTGCTCCCCGGCGACCGGTCCGCGGGCGAATACCTCGTGAAACACCATGGAGTGGACAAGGTCTCGTTCACCGGGTCCACCGCGGCGGGTAAGGCGGTGGCCGCCGCGTGCGCCGTCGACCTGCGCCGGGTCAGCCTCGAACTCGGTGGCAAGTCGGCGGCCATCGTGCTCGAGGATGCTGATCCCGCGGCCGTCGCGGCCGGTGTGCGCTCGGCGAGCCTGTCCAACAGCGGGCAGATCTGCAACGCGCTCACCCGCATTCTGGTGCCCGCCGCGCGCGCCGCCGACTTCACCGACGCCCTGGCCGCGGAAATGTCGAAGCTGGTCGTCGGCGATCCGACGGATCCCGCCACCCAGGTCGGGCCGCTCGTCGCCCAGCGCCAGCAGCACCGCGTGCGGGGCTACATCGAGAAGGGCCAGTCCGAAGGTGCCCGCCTGGTCATCGGGGGCGCCGACATGCCGGACGGGCTCGAGCGGGGCTGGTATGTGAAGCCGACGTTGTTCGCCGACGCCGCCAACGACATGACGATCGCGCGCGAGGAGATCTTCGGACCCGTCCTGACCGTGATCGGCTACGCCGACGAAGACGAGGCGGTGGAGGTCGCCAACGACTCCGACTACGGGCTGGCCGGTTCGGTGTGGACCGGCGACACCGAGCGCGGACTCGCCGTCGCCGAACGCATCCGCACCGGCACCTTCGGCGTCAACCAGGGTTACACGATGGATCCGTTCGCACCGTTCGGCGGCGTCAAGGCCAGCGGATACGGACGCGAACTCGGCCGCGAGGGAATCGACGGTTACACCGACACGAAGTCGATATCGGTCGCCGCAGGAAAGGGAGCATGACCGCATGACAACGCTGCAGACCCGCGAGCCGAACTTCGCCCGGCCCGTCGCGCCGCACCGGGGCAGGATCTATCTCGGCGTCGGCCTGCTCACCGGGGTCGTCTTCCTCGCGATGACGATCGGGGTTCAGTTCGGGCTGATCGCGCCGACCTTCACCGCGGACGTCATCGCCAACCTGCTCTTCGGCATCCCGGTGATCCTGGTGCCCATCGTCATCCTCTGGGATGCGCCCGGCGAGAACCGCACTCGGCTCGACAAGGCCGCGGAGCTCACGCTGTTCTACCTGCCTTACACCGCGTGCAGCCAGATCGGCTACGAGCTCATGTTCCTCATCGGCCACCCGCTCGGTTGGTGGACGCCCACGACCGACCCCGGCTGGAAATGGCTCTGGTGGCAGTACGCGCTGGCCGACACTCGCTACGTCAGCGGTAACCCGTGGATCTTCGCGTTGGAGGTGGTCGGGGTGACCACCGGCGTCGTCGTGTTCGTCATGTGGACGCGACTGATCAAGGTGGACCTGTCCACGGAATCCCGGATCCGTTGTCTGTGGGGCGCATTCGCGGGATGCGCGATCCTGATGAGCAGCACCGCGGTGTACTTCCTCGCCGAGGTGGGTGCGGGGTTCGAGAACATCGGCCAGGACGGGTACGGCCTCGGCTTCAAGTTCATCGCCGAGAACGTCCCCTTCATGGTGCTGCCGCCGCTGGTCCTCTATGCGATCCACCTGCAGATCGACTACCTGACCCGCCAGGCCGGGCCGCGGACCGCTAAGGCAGCTTGATCGCCGAGAGGTACATGTCGATGATCGGCCGGTAGAGGTCGACATCGTCGAGCTCGCTGCCCAGCACGATGGCGTCGCTGGTCGCGATCAGCACCTGGGCCAACGTCAACGGCGGTATCAGCAGCGTCCCGCCGAGCCGGTCGATGCCGTCGACGATGAACTTCGCCAACGCCTCGACCACCTCTGCCCGTTTTCCGACCACGCGTTCACGCGCGTCCGGGTTGCGCAACAGGTACAGCGTGAACTCGTGTCCGAGCGCGGCGTGCTCGGCGCCTCGGTCTCGACTGAGCTGGCGCCATCGCTGCGCGATCTCGTCGCGCTCCCGGGCCCCCACCTGCTTCGACGACGCCATGACCTCGGCGAAGTTGTCGAAGTAGCGCCGCCAGTAGCGGTCGCTGACGGCCAGAAAGAGCTCCTCTTTGGTCGAGAAATGTTTGTAGATGGCGCCTTTGGTGTAGCCGGCCGCGTAGGCGATGTCGTCGAGAGTCGCTGCGGTGAAACCCTTTTCGGCGAACACGTCCTCGGCGGCGTCAAGCAGCAGCGAGCGGGTGTGCTCGAGTCGCCGCTCCCTGGTCCACCGCTCCGCCATGTCGGAAGTCTGCCACAAGAATCTCAGAATCCGCCTAGACATTCAGATACTCGTTGGTATCTTGATCCGTGGGCCGCGATCCCAGTGCGGCGCGCAGGAGGCGTTGTGAGCGATCTGTCGAACAAGAAGTCCGTTGTCGCCGAACCGATCAGCGGCGCCATAGGTCTCGGCGAGAACAAACCGCGATCGTCGGACACCGTCAAGATCTGGGCGGGCGTGGGTGCGGTGTTCCTGGCGCTGACGCTGTACGTCATCATCCGGTGGGTCAGCGGGCCCTACTTCGAGCCGGTCGCGGGCGGCCCGACTGAACCGCCGCTCTACATGAAGATCCCGCTGATCGCCAACGCCGTGGTGCTCTGGGTCGGCCTGCCATTCGCCCTGTGGTTCTTCATCATCCGGCCCTGGGTGCGCGAGAGGCGCATCACGCTCGACGGCATGCTGCTGGTGTCGATGGGCTTGATGATGTTTCAGGATCCGATGCTCAACTACTACAGCACCTGGTGCACGTACAACGCGTGGCTGTTCAACCAGGGGTCGTGGGCGCCGCACATCCCCGGTTGGGTGGCTCACGAGGAGCCCGGCCACACCGTGCCCGAACCGCTGCTGACGAACATTCCCGGCTATGCGTACGGAGTCCTGCTGCTCACCATCGTCGGATGCGCGGTCATGCGCAAGATCAAGAACCGGTGGCCGTCGATCAGCAATCTGCGACTCGTGCTGGTCACCTATGCGATCGCCATCGTCTTCGACTTCATCATGGAAGGCCTGATCCTGCTGCCGATCGGCTTCTACTCCTACCCCGGCGCCATCCAGTCGCTGTCGATCAACGCGGGCACCTATTTCCAATATCCGATCTACGAGGGCTTCATGTGGGGTGGCGTCCAGGCGGCGCTGTGTTGCCTGCGCTTCTTCACCGATGACCGGGGCCGCACCGTGGTCGAACGCGGACTGGACGGCATTCGAGGCGGTGTGGTCAAACAGCAGTTCGTGCGGTTCCTCGCGATCTTCGGCGGTGTCAGCGCGTGCTTCTTCGTCTTCTACAACCTGCCCGCGACGTGGCTCGGCATGCATGCCGACCCGTGGCCCGAGGATGTGCAGAAGCGGTCGTACTTCAACCCCGGGATCTGTGGCGAGGGCACCGACCGGCCGTGTCCCAACCCTGACCTGCCGCTTCCCACCAAGCACTCGGGGTTCATCGACCACGACGGTCAGCTCGTACTGCCGGAGGGGGTTACGATCCCGCCCGTCGTGCCCATACAGCGCCCGAACAACGATGACGGTCAATAACTTTCGGCCATCGGTCGAGACGGGTGTGAATCCGCCTTTCTACCGACCGGTCGGCGAGGAGGTCGAGGTGTTTCGGGCTGCGGCCCGGCGGGGCCTGCCCGTGCTGCTCAAAGGGCCCACCGGCTGCGGGAAGACGCGTTTCGTCGAGGCCATGGCCCATGACCTCGGCCGTGAGCTGATCACCGTCGCCGGGCACGAGGACATGACGTCGGCGGACCTTGTCGGCCGCTTCCTGCTCAAGGGCGGGGAAACGGTGTGGGTGGATGGGCCGCTGACCCGGGCCGTGCGCAACGGCGCCATCTTCTACCTCGACGAAGTGGTGGAGGCGCGTCAGGACACCACCGTGGTGATCCATCCGCTCGCCGATCACCGCCGCGAACTGCCCGTCGACCGGCTGGGCACGACGTTGGCGGCGGCCCCGGGGTTTCAGTTGGTCATCTCGTACAACCCGGGTTATCAGAGCGTCCTGAAGAATCTCAAAGAGTCGACGCGGCAACGCTTTATCGCCCTCGAGCTCGGTTTCCCCCCAGCCGACATCGAAGCGGAGATCGTGGCGCACGAGGCGGGGGTCGATACCGCGACGGCGCGGTCCCTCGTTCGGGTCGGCCACGCCATCCGCGGCCTCGACAGTTCATCTTTGCGCGAGGTGGCCTCGACCCGGATGTTGATCCTCGCCGGCGGCCTCGTTGCCGAGGGGCTGAACCTGCGCACCGCCGTCCGGTCGGCGGTGGTCCAGGTGCTCTCCGATGACGCCGATGTCGTTCGCGCCCTCGGCGAACTCGTCGACGCGGTGCTGCCCGGCGCGTGAACATCGGCGGTCCCGAGCGGTTCCGATTCCTCGCGACGTTCGCCGCGGGTCGGCCCGTCGATGTCGCCCACGCCCCGGCGGGGGTTCCAGCGCACACCGATGGCGTCGTGGTCTTCGTCTCGGTAGGACGCTCGACCGAGGAGCAGCGCCGTGAAGTGCTGGTGCAAAGTGCCCTGCTGGCCGCCGGCAGCCTCGAGCGGCATCTCCTGAAGTCGTTACGGGCACGGCCGTCGACGGCACGCCGGTATCTGTCGCTGGAGGGACGCCGGGCGCTGGCCGAACTCGCATCGCGGCTACCCGCGGCGGCGGCGTTACCCGTCGACGGTGAAAAGGTCACCGCGAGCCCCGAGGAGTCGCTCGAGATCGCCAGGGGGCGTGGCCAAGTCGCGGATCCACCGGAGTGGTTCGGTGTCATCAGGCCGTCCCGGGTGAATTCCCCTCACACCGCCGGCGGCAGGCCCACCGCGCAGGACCTACAGATGCAGGTCGATCCCGCCGATGTCGCGGAGGATTCCGATGACGACGACGGACCTTCCGAACGCAGCAAGATCCTGAAGTTGTTCGAGGCGCCAGTCGTTCTGACGCAGGCGTTCTCGAACTTCCTGCGGAACATGCTCGGCACGTCACGCTCGTCCGCTGACGACGTCGGCGGTGAATTGAAGGTCGGCTCCACCGTGCGAGCGCGTGCCGTCGGGGTGCACGCTCGACCGGTCCCGACGCGGATCGAGTTCACCGATGCCAGTAGGCCGGCAGCGGCGCTGGGCATCGGCGGGGCGCTTCACCCGGAATGGGACGTGTACAGCGACACGTATCGCCCCGACCACTGTCGGGTGCTCGACTTTCCGTTGGCCGTCGAGGCCGACGTCTCGGCCTCGGGTGTCGCGCACGATGAGATGCTCCGGCGCCGACTGTCCCGTGTGGGGCTCGGGCCTAGAGTGCTGCGCGGCCGGCCGGACGGTGAAGAACTCGACATCGAAGCGCTCATCGACCTTTTCGTCGATCTGCGCTCGGGCTTCTCGCCGCCGGAGCACGTGTACACCGAACGTCGCATGCTCGCCCGCAATCTCGGTGTGCTCATCCTGGTCGACGCCTCCGGATCGGCCACCGACACCGACGCGGCGGGACTTGCGGTCCACGATCACCAGCGGCGCGCGGCGGCCACCCTCGCGGCCACGCTCGAGGAGCTCGGGGATCGGGTTGCGGTGTATGCCTTCCGGTCGCAGGGACGGCACGCCGTCCACCTACCGGCGATCAAGACGTTCGACCAGCGCTTCGGGGCGCTCAGCCGGGCTCGTCTGAATCAACTGCAGCCGTCGGGCTTCACCCGTCTCGGCGCGGCGATCCGCGGCACCGGGCGGATCCTCAAGGCGGAGGCCGGCACCCCCAACAAGCTGTTGCTCGTACTGTCCGACGGCCACCCCTATGACGACGGCTACGAAGGACGCTACGCGGAAGCCGACGTGCACAAGGCCCTCGAGGAGATGCGCGTCGACGGCGTTGCGTGCCTGTGCCTTTCGATCGCTTCCGGCACGACCGCCGACACGCTCGGCCGTGTCTTCGGCTCGGCCGGTCATGCCAGCGCTGCCACGTTGGCCGAGTTGAGCCCGCGGATGGACGAGCTGTTCCTGGCGTCGCTGCGCGAGCTGGCGGCGCCCGCCCCGCGGTGAGCGCGTGAGCGCCCCCTTTTCTTCGGCGAGCAGACGCATAACTGCCCAAAATTCGCGGAAAAAGCGGCAGGTTTGCGTCTGCTCGCCGAAAGAAAACTAGCGCGCGGGCAGGCCCAGCACCCGCTGCGCGATGATGTTGCGCTGGATCTCCGACGCCCCGCCCGAGATGGTTCCGGCGTAGGAACTGATGTAGCGGGTGAACCAGTCGGCGGTGAAAAGGTCCGGGCTGTAGGGGTTGTACGGCGCCGTGAGTCCGGGACTGCGCAAGCCATCCGCGCCGGCGGCGTCGAGCGCGTACCCCAACGCCTTCTGCTCGGCCTCCGATCCGAACAATTTCAACACCGAGATGCTGGGGATGTCGCGTTCCGCCCGCGCCGCCTGCCCCAGGGCGACGGAACCCAGCAGGCGCAGCGCTTCGTAGTCCATCGCGACCGTCGCGTAGCGGTCCCGGTTCACCGCGCCCACCGGGTCGAAGTCCTGCAGAAGCTGATCGAGTCGATTGGCGAACGCCATCCACATCATCGTCCGCTCGTGGCCCAGCGAGCCGTTGGCCACTCGCCAACCCTCGTGCAGTGGACCCACGAGGTTTTCCGCGGGCACCCGCACACCGGTGAAGAACACCTCGTTGAAATCGAGGTCGTCTCGGCTGTACACCGAGGCGAACGGCCGGCGCTCCACGCCCGGGGTGGCGGTGGGTATCAGCAGAGCGCTGATTCCCTTGTGCTTGGGCGCATCCGGGTCGGTACGTACGAACGCGAGGATGACGTCGGCGTCGTGTGCGCCCGACGTCCACACCTTCTGTCCGTCGACGACAAACTCCTCCCCGTCGCGTACCGCGCGCGTGGCCAGCCCCGCCAGATCCGAGCCCGCACCCGGTTCGCTCATACCCAGCGAGGCAGTCATCTCGGCACGCAGGATCGGCACCGCCCACCGTTGCTTCTGCTCATCGGTGCCGAATGACAGCAGCGACGCGGCGATGGTGCCCACACCCTGCGGGTTGAAGGCGTGGTAGATGCGGCGGCGCGCCAACTCCTGGCGGTGCACGAACTGTTCGAGGACTCCTGCGTTGCGGCCGCCGAATTCCGGCGGGTTCCCGGGCAGCAGCCAGCCGTGGTCGAACATCAACCGCTGCCAGCGACGTGCCCATTGCGGCACGTGTGCCGTCGACCGCGAACGCTCCACGGCCGCCTCGGCCTCAGCAGGCAGGTGCTCGTCGAGGAAGGCGACGAACTCCGCGCGGAACGCCTCCACCTCGGCATCGAAGGTGAGCTGCACCCCGCCAACATATCAAGTACTTAACATTTGCGGCGCGGTGCGCTAAGACTTAATGAATGCTCGACGGCGAGAAGATCCTCATGACCGGCGCGACAGGCAAGATCGCGTTCCCGATCGCGCGGGAGTTGGCCCGAAACAATGAAGTGTGGGGCGCCGCTCGCATGCGCGATCCCGCGGACCGCGGCCGGTTGACCGACGCCGGTGTCATCCCCGTCGCGCTGGACGTCAGCGAGGGCGACTTCTCGGCGCTGCCCGACGATTTCACCTACGTGTTCCACGCCGCGGTCGATCCCGGCGCCGGGGACTGGACAGACTGCCTTCAGACCAATGCGCAGCGTTCGGGCGACCTGTTGCACCGCTACCGCGGCGCCAAGGGTTTCGTGTTCTGCTCGACCGGCTCGATCTACGGATATAAGGGCCGGCGTCCCCTCACCGAATCCGATCCGCCAGGGGTGCCGCTGCGGGCGAACTACAGCTTTTCCAAGGTCGCCGCCGAGGCCGTCTGCACCTGGGTCGCCCGACAGTACGAGATTCCATTGACGATCATCCGGATCTGCTCCACCTACGGGCCGGAGGGAGGCGCCCCCGCAGACCGGCTCGAGGCCATCCTGAACCGCAGGCCGATTCGGCTGCATCCGGACCGTCCCAACAACTACAACCCCATCTACGAGGACGACTACGTCATGCTCGGGATCAGGGCCATGGAGGCGGCGGATACACCACCGGTCGTGGTGAATTGGGCGGGCAGCGAGACGGTCAGCGTCGAGGAATACTGCACCTACATGGGTGAACTGGTCGGCGTCGAGCCGATTTTCGAGTACACCCACGACGCCCACACACCGCTGTGGCCCGACGTGACCCACATGCACGAGGTGCTGGGTCGCACGACGATCGGCTGGCGTGACGGCTTCCGCCGCATGGTCGAGGCGCGCCACCCCGAAATCAAGCTGTCCCAGCCGGATTCGGTGTAGAGGAGATGGCGATGCAGCTGCCGGGCACACCGTCCGACGAGGTCCCCGAGGTCTTGGCGAACGGCGACGGGGACGTCGCCACCATGTTCGTCTCGATGGCGCGCCGCCACCCCGACGGGGCCGATGCGGATTACCTGCGCTGGCACAGCCTCGACCATCGACCCGAACAGCATCGGATGTCCGCGGTGCGCGCATCGCTGCGCCTGGTGTCCACTCCTGAGTGCCGCACCGCGCGCGCAGCGAACGAAAGTCCTTACGAAGCCATCGATCACGTGATGACGTACTTCTTCACCGGGGTCGAGGGCATGGAACCGTTCCTCGCACTGTCCAAGGCGCTCGGCGACGCGGGCCGCAAACTGCCTCTGCTGCCGCCCGTCGAACGCGGTGTATACGACGTTGGACAGCGGATTGCCGCCGCGCGGATCAAGGCCGGCGCCGACGTGCTGCCGTGGTGGCCGAACCGCGGGGTCTACCTGCTGCTGGAACGAGGGACCGGTGCGCTTGACGACCTGATGGGTGTCGACGGGGTGGCCGGCGCGTGGGCCGCAACGTCGCTGCCGGTCGAAGCTCGGCTCGCGAGCGCCCCTGCCGGACAAACGGTCACGTACTGCTTCCTCGACGACGAGCCGGTAGCCGTCGCCAATCGGCTGCGGCCGGTCTTGCAGACTCGATGGGAGGGCGGCATCAAACCGCTCTTCGCGGCACCGTTCCACGCCGTCGTGCCCTACGAGTGGGACCGCTACGTGCCATGAGACGGAGGTGTGAATGCGCGTCGGTTTGATGGTCGGCTCCGACAAGGAGCGGCCCCGCGCCGAACGGTTGAACGGTCTGATCGACGACGGAAAGGCCGCGGAGAAACAGGGTTTCGCATCGTTCTGGATGCCGCAGGTGCCCGGCTATCTCGATGCGATGACGGCCGTGGCGCTGCTCGGAAACGCCACCGAGCGCATCGAGATCGGGACCGCGGTGGTTCCGATCCAGACCCGCCATCCGCTCATCATGGCCCAGCAGGCACTCACCACTCAGATCGCCTGCGGCGGCAGGTTCACCCTCGGAATCGGCCCGTCACACCACTGGATCATCTCCGACCAGCTCGGCCTGTCCTACGACAAGCCCGCGCGGTTGGTTCGCGACTATCTCGAGGTGCTCGACGCGGCGTTCGGCGGACCGGGCGCCGTCGCGGTCGACAACGACGCCTTTCGCGTGCACAGTCCGATCGACGTCACCGACGCCTTCACCGTCCCGGTGTTGGTGGCCGCGCTCGGCCCGACCATGCTGCGGATCGCCGGAGAGCGCACCGGTGGAACCATCCTGTGGATGGCTGACGAACGCGCGATCGGTGACTACGTGGTGCCCCGCATCACCGCAGCGGCGAAAGACGCGGGCCGCGAGGGTGTCAGGATCGTCGCCGGGGTTCCCGTCGCGCTCTGCGCGGACAGCGAAGTCGATGCGGCCCGAGCCTACGCCAGCGAGGTCCTCGGTCACGCCGACTTCTCCCCCAACTACGTCCGCCTGCTCGAACACGGCGACGCCGAAGACGTCGGCGACACCATGGCCGCCGGCGATGAGGCGACCGTCGAGGCACGGCTGCGCGGCTACCGCGACGCCGGCGTCACCGACCTGGCATTGCGGGTCGTTCCGCTCGGGCAGGACGCCGCCCAACGACAGGCCTCACGTCAGCGCACTCAGGAATTCGTCGCGTCGCTGGTATCGGAGTTCGCTTCGGGCGCATAGGTTCTCATGAACTCGATGGGCACCTCGCCGGCGACGTGCATCCGGAACTGCACCTCCATCCCCATCACCTCGGCCAAGAACGCGGTGAAGGTGTGCGCCGAATGGCTGCGCATGACGACGTGGTGCAGGTCGGGCATGTTCCGCCTTCCGATGTGCCTACGATCCGAGCATCACCAGGCCGCCGTCCACGGCGACGAGTTGTCCCGTCATGAAGTGGGAACCCTCGCTGCAGAAGAACACCAACGCGGGCCCGAGATCTCGAACGGGATCGCCGAGCGCCCCACCGAGCGGGATCGATGTCTTCAGCTGCTCGTCCATGAGTTCGGCGGCGGGTCCGAGGAATTCGCGCAGCCGCTCGGCGCCCGGCGTCTGCACCGCGGGCGCCAGCGCGATCACCGACACCTTCTCGGCCGCCCACGTCCTGGCGGCCGATCGGGTCCACGCCGCCACCGCTCCCTTGGTGGCCGCATAAACCGCCGAGAGCGGGCTACCCATCACGGCCTCCGCCGAGCCGAAGTTGATGATGCGGCCCCCGCCGTTCTCGCGCATCACGGCGTACGCCGACTGGTTCGTGAGGATCGTGGCCCTGACGTTGGTGTCGAACAGGGAGTCGATGTCGTCCGCGGTGATCTGACCCGGTATCCCCGCCTGCCACAACCCCGCGGCATTGAGCAGCACGTCGAGGCCGCCCATCTCCTCGGCCGCAGCCCGCACGGTCCGCTCGACGGCGTCGGCGTCTCGAACGTCGCACGGCATCCACGACACCCCCGCCACGTCGGGTGGTTCCGTCGTGTGGCGGGTGGCGACGACACGCGCGCCCGCCTCCGTGAGCACCTGCACCGCCGCCGCGCCGATACCGCTCGCCCCGCCGGTCACCAAGATGCGTCTACCGTCGAGTGCCGCGACCATCCTTAGATAGTTGGACAAACGTCAACTATTTGCAAGCACGGAATGCGCTGTTACAGTGCCGATGTGTCCCAGGTCAGCGGCGATGTGATGGCTGACGGTGGTCAACGGCGCGCGTCGTTCCAGCGCGCCCGTTCGCATGAGACCAAGCGGGCCCTGGTGCAGGCCGCGATGGCGCTGTGGCGCACGAACGGATACTCCAAGACGACGGTCGCGGACATCTGCCGGGCCGCCGGCGTGTCCCGAGGCCTGTTCTACTTCTACTTCCCCGCCAAGGAGGACATCCTCTTCGAGGTCGGCCTGCTCTCTACGCGGGCAGCGCAGAAGAAGGTTCGGGCGCTCCTACGCGCCGATTACGACGTCGAGACCGTCATCGGCGAGGCGTTGCGCAGCCTGGAACGTTCGATGGCGCGCAATCCGCGCGAGCTGATCATCCAGACGATTCTCGAGGGCTACCGGCACGAACACCGGATCCTCGCGGGCGAGCCGACCGACGACACCGCCGACGCCGACATGTTCGGCGAACTGTTCGCCCGTGCGCAACAGGACGGGAAGATCGCCCCCCACGTCGATGTCGATCATCTCTCCCGGTTGGCGGGCATGCATGTCAGCGAGGGCGTGCGGCACTGGGCCAGTGGAAGTTTCGGCGACCGGTCCTTCTCCGAAGTCGTCACCGACGATATCGCCGCACTGGTCCTCGGGTTCAACACGAGGCAGACAGAGGCGCAACGAGCCTGACATAAGGCGCAGACCTGAGAGGAAGGAGACCACGATGGCGTGGGATTTCGAAACCGACCCCGAGTACCAGAAGGTTCTGGACTGGGCCGACGAATTCGTCAGGGAGGAGGTCGAACCGCTCGACCTGGCGTTCCCCGACCAGCAGTTCGTGCCACTGGATGCCAACCGCCGCAAGGTCATCGACCCGCTCAAGGACGAAGTGCGCCGACGCGGACTGTGGGCCACCCACCTGGGCCCCGAACTCGGCGGCCAGGGTTACGGCCAACTGAAACTCGCGCTGCTCAACGAGATCCTCGGCCGCTCCCAGTGGGCGCCGATCGTCTTCGGTTGTCAGGCACCCGACACCGGGAACGCCGAGATCATCGCCCACTACGGCACCGAGACGCAGAAAGAGCGCTATCTGCGCCCGTTGCTCGACGGCGAAATCTTCTCCTGTTACTCGATGACCGAACCACATGCCGGCGCCGATCCCACGCTGTTCAAGACGACCGCGGTGCGCGACGGTGACGACTGGGTGATCAACGGCTGGAAGTTCTTCTCCTCCAACGCCAGAACGGCGTCGTTCCTGATCGTCATGGTGGTCACGAACCCCGATGTCAGCGCGTACCAGGGCATGTCGATGTTCCTGGTGCCGACCGACACCCCGGGCGTCAACATCGTGCGCAATGTCGGTCTGCACGGCGAACGTGACGACGAGGGTTCGCACGCGCTGATCCACTACGACAACGTGCGAGTGCCCGCCGACGCGCTGCTCGGCGGCGAAGGCCAGGCGTTCGTCATCGCCCAGACGCGCCTGGGCGGTGGCCGCATCCACCACGCGATGCGCACGATCGGGCTCAGCCGCAAGGCGTTGGACATGATGTGCGAACGCGCCCTCAGCCGCGAGACCCAGGGCAGCAGGCTGTCCGAGAAGCAGTTCATCCAGGGCTATATCGCCGACTCGTACGCGCAGCTGCTGCAGTTCCGGCTGATGGTCCTCTTCACCGCGTGGGAGATCGACAAGTACAACGACTACAAGAAGGTGCGCAAGGACATAGCCGCCGTGAAGGTCGTGATGCCGACAGTTCTGCACGACATCGCCTGGCGCGCAATGCAGGTCCATGGTGCACTCGGCGTCACCAATGAGATGCCCTTCCTCGGCATGGTCACCGGCGCCGCGGTGATGGGGCTGGCCGACGGTCCGACGGAGGTACACAAGGCGACGGTGGCCAAGCAGGTGCTGCGCGACTACGCACCCAGCACCGACACCTGGCCGACCGAGTGGATCCCCGCCAAACGGGAGAAGGCGCGGGCGAAGTTCGCCGAGTACCTCGAGAACGAGGTGGGGAACCTGTGAGCGAGGACGCGATCGACGTTGCACGCCTGACCGATTGGATGGATGCGGCCGAGTTGCCCGGCAAGGGCGAGCCGCTGCAGACCCGGTTCCTGTCCGGCGGCACCCAGAACGTCATCTACGAACTGCGCCGCGGAGATCACAGTTGCGTGCTGCGGATGCCGCCGCCGAGCGCTCCCCCCGACCGCGACAAGGGAATCCTGCGCGAGTGGCGCATCATCGAGGCGCTCGACAGCACGGAAGTTCCACACACCGAGGCCGTCGCCGTCTGTGAGGACGCCGCCGTGCTGGGCCGCCCGTTCTACCTCATGGGCTTCGTCGACGGATGGTCGCCGATGGACCTTCAGGACCGAAAGTGGCCGGAGCCGTTCGACTCCGATCTCTCCGCGCGCGGCGAGCTGGCCTATCAGCTCGCGGAGGGCATCGCGCTGTTGTCCAAGGTCGACTGGAAAGCCAAGGGGCTGCAGGACCTTGGCCGGCCCGACGGTTTCCACGAACGTCAGGTCGACCGGTGGATCGCGTTCTTCGACCGGATCAAGGGTCGCGAGATCGACGGCCTCGACGTTGCCACCGATTGGCTGCGCACGCATCGGCCGCTGGACTACATCCCCGGGTTGATGCACGGCGACTACCAATTCGCCAACGTGATGTACCGCCACGGGGCACCCGCGCGGCTGGCCGCGATCGTGGACTGGGAGATGGGCACCGTCGGGGACCCGAAGCTGGACCTCGGCTGGATGGTGCAGAGCTGGCCCGAGGACACCTCGGCGCCCGCGGAGTCGGAGATGGGGTACGTCGACATGCGCGGGATGCCCTCGCGCGCAGAGGTTGTCGATCACTACGCGAAGGTCTCGGGACGCCAGGTCGACGACCTCGACTATTACCTGGTGCTGGCGAAGTGGAAGCTCGCGATCGTGCTCGAGCAGGGTTTCCAGCGCGCCGGCGACAACGAGAAGCTACTCGCCTACGGTCCGGTCATCGTCGAGCTGATGCGCTCCGCGGCCGAGTTGGCCGAATCCAGCGACTACTGCTGACGCGAATTCAGCTGGCGGGCACCAGATCCGCGGCGACCGAGGCCATCATGCCGCAGCGGAACGTCTCGCAGCCACCGACGTCGACGGCAGCGGGTTCGCCGGCGGCGGCCAGGGCCTTGACCTTGAACGCCCGGGCGGCGGCGCTGAGGCGGTGCTCGACGGAGTCGACACTGCTGTCGAGTTCGGCGGGGACCCGCTCACCCCAGAGCGTCACCTCGGTCGCGCCTTGCTCGAGCGCGTTGCGCACGTGCTGCAGGACGCGGGCATCCCGGTCGATCATGTTCGCCGCGACGGCTACGGTCTGCGGGTGGGGGCGTTCCTCCCAGTCCGCCAGGACTGACTCGAGGTCGAGCGTCTCGGCACCCAGGATCGTCAACGGACGCACGTCCTCGTCACCACCGACGAGCACGGTGACGTCCCACCCCGCCATCACCCGGTCGTAGATCCAGCCACCGGCGAACTTCACCGCGTCCGTCACCGACGGGGCGACCACGTCCAGCCGGTACCTCATGTCGAGCTCCGCGGCGCCAGCTCGCGCCCCAGCGACTCGGCGTACCCCTTGAACACCTCGGCCAATTGAATCGATGGGTCGAGTAACCATAGGGTCTCCATTCCATAGGTGAAGGCGAGGATTTCCACGGCCTTGGTGGCCGCGTCGAGATCCGAGCGGTACTTGCCGCTTTCCTGACCGCGCTCGATGATCGCTGTGATGATGTCGACCGCGTCGCGGTAGCGCTTGACCAGACGGTCGTGCAGGGGCGCGTCGGGCGCGATGTTCTCGACCAGAAGCACGGTGAAGGTCCCGACGAGTTCGGGCGCGCGGTCGAAGCGTTCGGGGACCCGGCCGAGCTCGGTGACGAGGTCACCGGATCGATAGTCGGCGTGGATCGCATCGTCGGCATCGCGGGCGTCGAGCACCGCGTTGAGCAGTTGTTCTTTGGACTCGAAGTGGTGCAGCAGACCCGCAGGGGTGACGCCGGCGTCCTTCGCGATCTGGGCCAGCGAGGTGTTGCGCCACCCATTGCGCGCGAGCAGGCGTTCGGCCACCGCAAGGATGCGCTGCCTGCGATCCTCGCCCTTGGCGAGGAGCGTGGCATACGGCCGCGCGGACTCTGTGGCAGACACCGAACCCCTTCGTTCAACCAACCTAGTGAACACACAGTAGGTAGGTTTGAGCGCTGTGACAAGCGTCTCAGCCAAATTAGGTTTAGGCGCCCGTCACACCGCAGGTCAGCGGCGCATTTCAGGCTCGCCGCCCGCCGCGCGCACCGGTCATCGTCCCGCCGGAGTGAACTCGATATGTAGCTCGGTGAGTCCGCGCAGCAAAAAGGTCGGGTCATACGCGTAGTGGCGCTCACCGGCGGGACCGTGCGCCGACTCGCTGATTCGGATATCGCGCATGCGTTCCAGCAACCGCTGCACGGTGATCCTGCCCTCCACCCGCGCGAGCGGCGCACCCGCGCACGAGTGGATTCCGCGGCCGAACGCGATGTGCTCGCGCACGTTCTTGCGGTCCGGGCGAAACTCGTGCGGATCCTCGAACTTGCGGGGGTCTCGGTTGGCCGCGCCGAGGCACAGCATCACGACCGTTCCCGCCTTCAACGGCACCCCGCCGAGCGTGGTGCTCTTGCGGACCAACCGGAAATCGACCTTCGTCGGCGACTGCATGCGCAGCGACTCCTCGATGAAGGCCCCGATCCGCTCCGGATGCTCGCGCAGCAGCTGCTGGAAGTCCGGCCGGTCCCCGAGGGTCTGGACCGCCGCGCTGAGCAGCTTGGTGACGGTCTCCTGACCCGCGGCGAACAGGAACGTCGCGGGCTTGACGACCTCGATCAGCTCCGGCGTCGAGCCATCGGGGTACAGGGCGGCCGCCATTCCCGACAGCACGTCGCCGCGCGGTTCGCGGCGACGCTCGGCGAGGTATCCGGCGAACTTGTCGTCGAGGTACTGCAGCGGGTCCAAACCCACCGGCTCGCCGTCGAGTGCGCCCACCCGGCTGCCGTCGGGACGCTCGGCGCCCAGCGCGGCCAGGAACTCCGGCCGGTCCTCCTGCGGAACCCCGAGCAGGTCGATGATCGCCGACGTGGCGAAGGGTTTGGCGTACTCGGACAAAAACTCGCAGCGTCCGTTTCCGATGATCCGGTCGATCTGGTTGTCGACCAGCTGCCACATGTAATCCTCGTTCTCCTTGAGCCGACGCGGCGTGAGGAGTTTGGTCAGCAGGGAGCGGGCCCGCTCGTGTGCCGGCGGGTCCATCACGACCAGGTGCTCGTGGATCGGGAACAGATGGCGGTGTGCCTCAATCTGTTCGGTGATGTCGTCGCCCTCGGGGACGAACGGCAGCGGCGGGAAGAGTCCGCCGATCGCGTTGACCGCCGAGAAGGAGTCGTGATCCTTGAACGCCGCCAACGCTTCCTGGTAGCCGGTGACGGCGACCACGCCGTAGTTCGGTTCACGGAAGACGGGTCCCTGTTCGCGGAGGTGGTCCCAGTAGGCGTAGGGATCCTGGCTGATCGCGTGGTCGGAGAAGTAATCCACCGAGGCGAGATCGGTCATGAACGGTCGTCCTTTCGGTGCTGGCGCCCGCAACCCAATCTGATCGATCGATCAAACTGTTAGGATGCGCCATGCCTATCACACGGCGCGACAGAGGGGCAAGCGTTCGAGCGGAGGGTCGCTGATGCCGCGCGCCGCGAACGCCAAACCGGCCGAAGCCGGGGCACGGCAACGACTCATCGAGGCCACCGCCAAGATCATGCGTGACGAGGGTTACGCCGCCGCGACGTCGCGACGCGTGGCCGCCGAGGCCGGCGTCAAACAGGCGCTGGTCTACTACTACTTCCCGACGATGGACGACTTGTTCGTCGAGGTGCTGCGGGCCGGCGCGGAGGTGTCCCTGGAGAACATGCGCGCCGCGCTCACCGACGACGACCCGTTGCACACGCTCTGGCTGATCAACAGCGATCTGCGCATGACGGGTCTCAACACCGAATTCATGGCTCTGGCCAATCACCGCAAGGTCATTCGCGCCGAACTGAAGGCGTACGCCGAGCGCGTCCGCGACATCGAGACGGCCGCGGTGACCGTCGCGCTACGCGCAAACGGCATCGATCTCGACGACTATCCGCCGGTGGCCGTCTCGATGCTGATCGCGCAGATCGCGCGCAGCTTGTGCAACGAGGACGCCGTCGGCGTCACGCTCGGACACGACGAGATGCGCGCGTTCAT